>JBGQIB010000005.1:0-58293 GCA_041498295.1 bacterium
CGCTTGCGCCGCGTATGATGGCGCGATGACGCAGACAGCGGCGCTCTCGGGTGCTCGATTGGTCGAGCGCGCGCGCGAGCTCCAGCCGCTCGTGCGCAGCTTCGCGGACCGGGGCGAAGCGGAGCGCACGCCGCCGCTCGAGGTCGTGCGCGCGCTGCGCGAGGCGGGGCTGTTCCGGATCGCGGTCGCGGCCGAGGTCGGCGGCGCGGAGGCGACGCCGCGTGAGCAGATACTCGCGATCGAGGCGATCTCGGAGGCGGACGGCGCGGCCGGCTGGGCGCTGATGATCGGCGTCGAGAACCTCGGCTTCGCGAGCGCGCATCTCCAACCCGACGTCGCGGAGCAAGTAATCGCGAAGCACCCCGAGGTGATCTTCTCGGGCGCGCTGAATCCACTCGGCCGCGCGTCGCGCGTGGACGGAGGCGTGCGCGTGAGCGGACGCTGGCCGTTCGCGAGCGGCTGCCTGCACAGTGACTGGTTCTGGGGTCAGTGCGTGCTCGACCAGGACGGCAAGCCGGAGCTCCTCGAGGTTCTCGTTCCGCGGACTGACTTCGAGGTGCTCGACACCTGGCACGTCGCGGGGCTGCGCGGCTCCGGAAGTCACGACGTGGAGATCCGCGACGTGTTCGTGCCCGAGCGCTTCACCACGCGCGTGGGCCTGGGGCACGTGCACGCGAAAGGGGCACTGTTCCGCTTGCCGCCGTTCAGCCGCCTCGCGTACAACAAGGTCGGAGTGGCGACGGGCATCGGGCGCGCCGCGCTCGACGCGTTCATCGAGCTCGCGTCCGAGCGCGTACCGCGCGGCATGCGCGCGCCGCTGCGCGAGCGCCGCTTCGCTCAGGAGTCGATCGCCGAAGCGGAGACCGTGCTGCGCTCCGCGCGCGCGTTCGTGTTCGAGTCGGTCGAGGAGCTGTGGCAGGAGACTTGCGCCGGGCGCACACCCAGCGCGAAGCAGCGCGCGCTCGTGCAGCTCGCGTGCTCGAAGGCGGTCGCGGCCGCGGCGCGCGCGGTGGAGATCGTGCACGCCGCGGCGGGCACGAGCGCGAACACGCTGTCGAGCCCGCTCGAGCGGCGCATGCGCGACGTACACGTGGTCGGGCAACACATCATCGTGTCGCCCGCGCTCATCGAGCCGGCGTCGCGCGTCCTGCTGGGGCTCCCTTCGGGTACGTTTTTCTTCTGACGGCGCTGGCGACGCGAAGCGCGCGCCTAGCCCAGCCGACGAGCGCTTCCCCGTCGTCGAGCTCGGCTTCGGGCAGCGACCAGTAGCTCGCGACGCGCACCTCGCGGAGCTTGGTTAGATAGCGGAACGCCTCGGAGCCGAGTGACTCGAGCTCGCTGGCGAGCACGGCATCGGTCCGCAGGAAGAGCATCCCCTTGCTGACGAACGCGAACTGCACGCCCCCGACGACGAGGCCGTGCCCGCCGAAGAAACGGCGCGCGCGCACGGCGCCGATGGGCACGAGCACGTCCACGAGGTACGCGACCAGCTCGTCCCCGGGCTTCGGCGCGCTCAACGGAGGACGGCCTCGACGTCGCCGAAGAAGCCGCGGACGCGCTGAATGCGCCCGTCGGACCCGCTTTCGGCGAAGCTGATGCCCGGCGCGACGACCGCGCCCGCAGCGTCGAGCTGGTCCCAGCGTGCGACGCTGCAGCCGTGGTGCGCGCTCACTGCCCGGATGTGGAACGAGTGACCGGGGAAGCCGCGCTGAAATCCGGCCATGTAGTCCGAGAACGCGCGCAGCCCGGCGATCGAGACGTTCGGATCCGTGTACGAGACGTCGCCCGCGACGCACGCCGCGAGCTCTCGCTCGCGCCGGTCCGCGTCGAGTGACCAGATCCCCGCGTAGCGTCGCCATTGCTCAAGAGTCATCGCGCTCTCCTCTGAAGGCGTCGTCCACCAGCTCGTCGATCAGCGCTTCGAGCTCCGCCCGCTCGTGGCCGAAGCGGACCAGGACGAGCAGACCTTGGTAGGCGTGGAGCAAGCGCAGCCCCGTGCTCCGGTGCGACCGGCGAGACGCGCCCTGGCCCAGCGCGCGCGCGCGTCGCGACTGCTTCTCGAACGCATCGGCGAGCAGTCGGAAGCCCTCGTTCACCCTCGCCGTGACTGGCTTCGAAGCGCTCGAGAACTCGACGGCCGTGTTCGTGAGCAGACAGCCGAAGTGGCCGCCTCCCGGCTCGTCTAGGATCGAGCGAAACAGCGCGCGCAGCTCCTCGACCGGCGCATCGCCCAAGAGGTGAGTCTCGATGCGCTTGCGCACGACGTGCTCGTTGTAGTGGTCGAGCGCCGCGAGGAAGAGCTCCTTCTTGCCGCCGAAGCTGTGATACAGGCTGCCCGGCAGGAGACCGGTCGCGCGCTCGAGATCCTTCATCGTCGTCGCTTCGTAGCCGCGCACGCGAAACGCGCGCATCGCCGCGCGCAGTGCGTCGTCCGCGTCGAAGCTGAGGGGGCGGCCCAAGTTCTTGGTCAACCACTCAAAAATAGCGGCTCGTGCACGCACGCACACTCCGAGGTTGACCTGCCGTCGGTGGCGAGCGTACGGTGGCGAGCGAAGGAGACACCCATGCGCATACGCAGCTTCCGCTTCGCAGCAGCTTCGCTCTTGCTCCTCGCGACACCCGCCGCGGCAAAGAACTGGATCGTGCATCCAGGAGAGTCGATCCAAGCCGGCGTCGACGAGGCGCAGCCCGGCGACTCGGTGATTGTGATGGCGGGCACATACCACGAGGTCGGCGTGCCCTGCCCGACGGACGCGACTCACACCTGCGCCGTCGCCGTGACGAAGGCGGGGATCTCTCTCGTCGGCGCTCGGAACCACAAGGGCGGCGTGGTCCTCGAGAACGCCGGCGGACAAGATCAGGGAATCGCGATCGCGCCAGCGGGCGCAAACGGCGCGACCTGTTTGGACGAAGACGCGCAGCGTCTGGCTGGGGCATCGGTGACCGGCTTCACCGTGAACGGCTTCGACGGCGAAGGCATCTTCCTGTTCTGCGTCGACCGCTTCGCCGTGCGGTTCAATGAAACCAACGACAACGCCGAGTACGGCATCTTTCCGTCCCATTCGACGCGCGGCAGTGTCGCCTTCAACCTCGCCACGGGCTCGAACGACACGGGCGTGTACATCGGCCAGTCACGCGACGTCCACGTCGAGCACAATCTCGCGAGCGGAAACGTGAGCGGCTTCGAGATCGAGAACTGCAGCGCCGTTCGCCTCGATCACAACGTCGCCACCGGGAACACCGGCGGCATCCTCAGCTTCACCCTCCCCTTCCTCGACGTGAATCAGAACACGGGCAATCGCATCGACCACAACTGGGTGCAGGGCAACAACAAGCCGAATACGTGCGTCGATCCAACGGACGCGGTCTGCGGCGTGCCGCAGGGCACGGGCATCCTCGCGCTGGCGGTCGACGAGAACCGAGTCGATCACAACATGGTGCTGAACAACGACTCGTACGGCATCGCGGTCGCGAACTTCTGCATCGCGCAGGGCCTCGACGACGCGACGTGCGCGGCGCTCGGCATCGAGCCGAACCCCGACGGGAATCAGGTCGACCACAACGCGGCGTTCGGGAACGGCAAGCACCCTTCGCCGTTGATCCAGCCGGTGTTCGCGGTCGACCTGGCCTGGGACGGCTCCGGTGTCGGCAACTGCTGGGACAAGAACGCGTTCAAGACGGAGTTCCCGCCGGAGCTGCCGACGTGTAAGTGATGCGAGTCACCGGCTGGCCCGCAGCCGAGCTACTCTTTCGGCGGGCCAGACGTCGTCGAGCTTGTAGATGCTCTGGACGGCGCGTGCGCCCTCCGGCAGCACGATCCACGGGAGCTTCGTGCACGTAAAGATGTGGATGTCGGGGACGACCGTGCTCGGGTCGTCGAGCGTACCCGCGCGCACGAACCAGCACTCGGCGGGCACCATGCGATAGTCACTCCATACGTACGTGCCGCACGTTCCGCAGAAGTAGACGACGTGGTCTTGGCCGCTTCCGCCGGACAGCCTGAACGACCTCGGTTCGGCGCCCTTCGCCGTGACGAACTTCTTCTCGATCCAAAGATTGATCACGAACGGACCGCCCGTGATGCGCTGGCAATCCCGGCAGTGACAAGCGTGCACGATCAAAGGGTCCGCGCTGAGCTCGTAGCGGATCGCGCCGCACGAGCAGCCTCCTGTTCGAGTCATGTCGTCCTCCTCGCCCCTGATGTACCGCGGACCGGCGCCGCAGACTTGGAGGAAGTTGCTCCGTCCGGAGCTCAGGGAATCGAGATCGCGCCCATGAACTCGTTCATGCGCTCGCGCGCGTACTCACCCTGCTCGGGGATCGGCACCTCGGCGGGAATGCGCACGATGAGCGAAATCTCGACCAGGAGATCGCGGCGCGCGAGATAGCGACTCACTCCGATCGTGGTCGGGCTGGTATCGGGTGGGCTCTGCTTGTACGGCGCGGTCGGGAAACAGGGAGTCGCCGCGCGACTTCGAACCAGCACCTCGATGAGCGCGCCCCAGGGTCCGTCGAGCTCGCGGAGGAGCACCTCGTCGCGCGCGAGGCCGACGCTCTGGCCCTCGACCTGTTGCAGGATCGCCTTGTGCACCTGCGCGCTGCCCTGCATGCGCTTGGGCAGGATCGTGCGCACGACGGCCGCGGTGCTCGGTTGCAGCGTTCCAGCCGAGAACGCGAGATAGTCGTCTCGCACGCCGCGCGCGGTGTCGTTCAACTGAATGCGCACGTCGAGCGTCTCGACGTACGGGAGCTGCGGAAAGACCACCGCAACGTCTCCGCCGGGAAATTCGAAGCGGCCGCTCTTGCGGAGTGACTCGGCGTCTGGATGCGCGGACTGCTCGTTCGACACCCTCCCCTCGCGGCAGCTCGCGTGATCCTCCCAGATGGCGCCGATGCTCTTGGCGCGCGCGGCCGGCCCGATCTGGTACGAGGAGCCGAGTTTGTCGAACGGCCCGCCGGGTGCGCGCTTCGCGCCATCCAAGCCCGCGGCCGTATACACGCGCAGCCGCTCGAGCACCGCCTCGCTGCGCAGGCCCAGGTCATGGGCGCGCTTGAAGTCCGCGTGCGCCTCCGCCTTGCGCCCCATGCGCTCGTAGAGGAGCCCGCGGTCGAAGAGCGCCTCGTCGTCGTCCGGCCGGAGCTCGAGCGCCTGGTCGTAGTCCGCGAGCGCCTTCTCGCGGTCGCCCGCGTCCGACCATGCGGTCCCGCGACTCACGTAGTCCTCCCACGGATCGTCCGGACCGAGCGCGAGCGAGTACCCGAAGTATGCGGCCGCCTTCGCGGGCTCGCCCGTCATCCGGTAGGTGTCACCGATGTTGCGGTAGGTGCGCCCGAGTGAGTGTCGAGTCAGGTTGCCCTTGTCGATGCAACCCTCGAAGAGCCCGAGCGCTTGGTCGTATTGTCCGGACTGACTCGCGCGCGAGCCCTGCAGGCAGAGGCTCAGGTCCTCTTCCTTGCGCTCGCCGGGAGACGCACAGCCCGCGAGAAGCAGCGCCGCCACGGCGAGGACCGGTCTCGTGCGCTCGCCGCGACTCACCCGTCGTAGAAGAACGGCCCGTGCAGGCCGAGGAGGGTGCGCTCGCGAGGCGACCGGATGCGTGCGGTCGCTTCGGGCGAGAGGTGATTCACGTCCGCGGTGGTGCGGATCCGCTGCGCGAGGTCGCGGCGCGCGTAGTGCGCTTGCAGGAAGAGCCGGCCGAACCCGCCCGGTTTCGCCGGCAGGCCGCGGTGCCATGCATCGGAGGCGAACAGCGCGACGTCGCCCGCGCGCGCCTCGAGCGCGACCGCGGGCCGACCCTCGTAGTCGAGCTTCTCGTCGTTCAGTCGGTCGAAGGGCGCCAGGCGACCCGAGCGATGACTCCCCGGGATGACCGCCGTCGGTCCGCACTCGAGCGGGCAGTCCTTCAGATACAAGTGAGCGCCGATCGCGAAGATCGGATACGGGATGCGGTCGTCCCAGGGGACGCCCTCGGGACGCGGAACGTGGGGCCCGGCGTCGCAATGCCACGGCCCGCCCGCGAAGTCGGCGGGGTTCCACCAAGCGGTGTTGGCGATGACGTGGCAATCCTCGCCGAGCAGCGGCTCGATCACGGCCAGGATCCCCGGATGCCCCACGGCGGCCTGACAAGCGGCCGCGCGGTTCAGCATCTCGTAGCGGAACTCGGAGCGATCGGTCCGCCCGCGCTCGGCGGGCAGGCTCGCGAACACCTTGGCGATCTCGTCGGTCAGCTGCGCGATGAGCTCCGGCTCGAGCACCCCGCGCACCACGGCGTATCCGTCTCGTTCGAGCTGTGCGCTGGCCTCGGGGGCCTCGCCCTTCCGCAGCGTCAAGTTGCCACCGATGCGCCGGATCATGGACCCGCAATCGGATCAGACGGCTCGCCGCGAGTCAACCGGAGGAACGGCGTTCGAGTCAGTGGCGCTCAAGCGCGCGGCCCGCCGGGACGAATCAGGGACGGGGAGACGGCGCGTGACTCGACAGTCCTGCCGCGGCGTGTGGATCCCGCTCGTGACGCTCCTGTTGGCGCTGGCGAGCCACGCGCGAAGCGACGAGCCGAAGACTTACCGGTGGGTCGGTGAAGACGGGCACGTCTACACGAGCACCACGCCGCCGCCGAACGGCGAGGGCGTCATCGAGACCAAGTCCGTCGCGCCGCCCGGGCAGGCAAAGTCAGCCGCCGCCAAGCCCGCCACGAGCGCGCCAGCGCCGGCGAGTGCCGACGGCAACGGAAGCAACTGCGCGAGATACCAGAGCTGGGTCGACCAATGGCAGCTCGCGACCCGCTCGGTCGAGTCCGCCGAGGAGAGCTTGGACCGCCTGCAGTCCGACACGGACAGCTACCTGCGCCGCAATGACTCGTACTACGAGACACAGCTCGAGTCCGCCGAGGATCGCGTCAGCCGCGCCCAGGAGCGGCTGAACCAAGTCGAAGACGACGCCAAGCGCGCCGGAGTTCCGCAGTCCTGCTTCACGCAGTGAGTCTGATTGACTACGTTCGGCTGCACCTCACTGCGCGCGGCTACGCCGCTTGCGGGCTCGGCTCGGGGCGGCCCTCGCCTCGCCGTCGTCGCACATCCGCCCCACGAGCCAACCGACCCCCGTTTCGGGTACGCTAGCGGCGAGGAGAATCGAGATGAAGATCGAGGGCGGATGCTACTGCGGTGCGCTGCGCTACCAGGCGGAGGGCAACCCGGTGTTCAAAGGCCAGTGCCACTGCCGCGAGTGCCAGTACTTCTCGGGCGGACAGCCGAACGTCGTCATCGGGATGCCAGGCTCGGGTTTCTCGTACACCAAGGGCAAGCCGAAGGGGTTCAGCCGCAAGGATCTCGCAAAGCCCGTGACTCGCGAGTTCTGCGCGGAGTGCGGCACGCACATCCTGACTCACGCGCCTGGGCTCGCCGGCGCGGTCATCTTGAAGGTCGGCACGTTCGACGACCCGAGTCTCTTCGACGGACCGCAGATGGCGATCTACACGATCGACAAGCAGGCGTTTCACCACATCCCGAGCGGCGTGCCGACGTTCGAGCGCATGCCGGGGTGAGTCACTCCGTCGTCGGCTTGCCGTCGAGGCGGAACTGGAACACCGAAGCGATGAACGCGCCGACGAGCGCGAGTCCCATGTCCTTCTGCGCGTCCCACTCGTCGCCCTGCGTGCCGAGATACGCGGTGCCCGCCGCCGGGTCGACGATGGCCGCGACGATCCACTCGACGATCTCGTACCCCATGCTCCACAGCCCGACGCCGGCGGTGGCGAAGTAGAGCTTCGCGAAGCGGCCGAGCTTCGGATCGTTGCGGAAGCCGAGCTCCCGCATGGGGCGAAGCATCAGCAAGCCGAACGAGAAGTGCACGACTCGGTCGAAGTGATTGCGTGCGAGGCTGAGCGCGTCCTTCAGCCAGTCGCCGAGCGGGACGTTCGCGTACGTGTAGTGACCGCCGATCGCGTGCAGGATCATGAAGGCCGTCATCTGCACGTAGGCGCGGTCCGAGAAGCGAAAGCGGCGAAAGGTCGCGAGCGCGGCGCCTACACTGGCAAGTGTCAGCAGGTTCTCGAGCAGCCAATCCGTGCGGTTGTGCGGGGAGATCGCGCACACCGCCCAGACCGCGAACCAAACGGCCAGGCACATCGCGGGAACGGTGATCGGCTGCCCCTGACTGCTGTTCACTTCGCCCCATCCTACCCTGCGGGACGCCGCGCCCCCATTCGCAGTTTTGGCACTAGCTGTGCCATAATCTCTCGATCGGCGGATTCGCCGGAGGGAGACTCGATGGCGCGCTGGGTCAAATGGACGCTGGGACTGTCGGTCGGGGCGGCCTTGCTCGCGGCGATCGCGTGGCGCATTCCCGCGGTGCAGGACCGCGTGGTGCGCGGGGCGATCGAACGCATGGTCGGGCAGCGCACGGACTCCCTGTTCGCCGACGACGCGCTGCGCGTCGTGCTGTGCGGGACGGGATCGCCGCTGCCACACCGAACTCGTGCAAAGGCGTGCGTGGCCGTGTTCGCGGCGGGGCGCTTCTGGGTCGTCGACACGGGGCCCAACTCCTGGAATCGCATGGCACTGCTCGGCGTCGATCCCGCGCGCGTCGGCGGGATCATGTTCACTCACTTCCACTCGGACCACATCGGAGACCTCGGCGAGTTCAACCTGAACACCTGGGTCGCGGGTCGCGAAGCTCCGCTGCGCGTCTTCGGCCCACCCGGAGTCGAGCGCGTCGTCGCGGGCTTCAACGAGGCGTACGCGCTCGACCGCGGCTACCGAGTCGCGCACCACGGCGCCGACTTTCTCCCGCCCGACCGAGGCTTGATGATCGCGGAGCCGATCGCCGAGCTCGCCGAGTCGGACGAGCGCGTCGTCTTCCTGAAGCAGGACGGTCTCGAGATCAGCGCGTTCGCGGTTCACCACGATCCGATCAAGCCGGCCTACGGCTACCGCTTCGACTACAAGGGCCGATCGGTGGTCGTCAGTGGAGACACCGCGAAGAGCGACGCGGTCGTGCGCGCGGCCAAGGGCACGGACGTCCTGCTGCACGAGGCTCAGGCGAATCACTTGATCGCGATGATCGGCGAGGCGGCCGCGGCGGCGGGCCGACCGCGCGCCACCAAGATCATGGCCGACATCCTGTCCTATCACACGACGCCGGTCGAGGCGGCGGAGGTCGCGAACGCGGCGGGGGTGAAGCTACTCGTTCTGTATCACTTGAATCCGCCGCCGCCCGCGAAGTTCATCGAGGCGGTCTTCTCCCGCGGTGTCTCCGACGTGCGCGCGACGGACTGGCTGCTGGCCGACGACGGCCTCTTGATCGAGCTGCCCGCGGGCTCGCCCGCCGTGATGACGAGGCAGCTCGACTGACCGCTAGCCGTCGATGAGTGACTCGAGACCTGTTCCGACGAGCGCGCGGTCGACGGCGTGGCGCGAGGCGAGCGGGAGCTGCGCGTAGTCGGCGCGCAGCCACTCGAGACACTTTCCCTGATACGGGAAAGGCTTCTGGACCCAGCGGCGGCCGTCGATCGTGCACTCGACTTGCTCGGCGCCGCGCGCGAGCGCCGCGGCGTTCGCGAGCAGGAACGGGGCGTACACGCGGCCGGCTTCGCGGAGCAGCGCGCGGAAGGTCTCGGGCACGGCGTCGCGCTCGATCCAGCCGTCCTCGGCCGGCTCGACGCCGGAGAGGTCGTCGACGAAGTCGACCCAGGCGACGACGCGCGGCGCGGTCTCGAGCGCGATCGCCGCGGGCGTCGGATCCACCTGCACGAGCTGAGTGAGTTGGCCGTACAGCGCGAAGTCACTCGCGCCCGGCCGGGCGCCCATCACGAAGCGCGACTCCGTGAGGCGCGCGGCGAGCAGCGCGAGCAGGCGCACGTAGCTCGCCTCGATCAGCGGCCCGGTCGTCTCGTTCGACCCGACGACCCACAGCCGGTCGATCTGCCGCTTGGCGAACAGCTCGCCGAGCGCGCGCGCTTCGGCCTCGGGTTGGTCCGTTCGGCCCCAGCGCGGCAGGATCGCCGACGCGCGCGCGACGTCCGCGTCGTACGCCCAGCGGTAGTGGAACATCGCCTTGGTGAGCCACTCGTCCGCGTAGTCCTCGAGCAGTGAGTCGAGGAACGCGACGGCGGGATCCGCCGGGACGACGCTGCGCCCCGCGTACGCTCGCTCGAGCTCGCGCAAGAGCGGCGTCGAGTCGACCTGCGCCTCGAGCGCGCCGTCTGGCCCTGTCGGCCCGACGAGCTGCGGCAGGAGTGACACGCGCGGCTGCGGCAAGCCGCGGCCCTCGAGCGAGCGACTCAGCACCCACACGTGCGGGATGCGGCGATAGCGCATCGCGGCCCGCAGCTTCCGGCTGTACGGCGAGCCGGGCATGCCGACGAGCGTCCAGATCGAGTCAGTCATCGCTTGCGTCCTTTTCCCTTCTGCGGCGCCGAGCGCGGCAGCTCCGCGACGAGCGCGAGCACCGCGGTCTCGATTGCCGCCGCCGCGCGCTCGCGCGACAGCCTCTGATCCACGCGCAGCCGGTCCCAGGCGTCGAACGAGAGTACGACGTCGAGCGCCTCGACGACGCTCTCGGGCGCGCGCGTGAGCTCCGGCAGCGCGCGCAACAGCCGCGCGCGCAGCTCGCGCACGAGTCGGCCGTGCTGTCGCTGCAGGAAGGGCGAGCGGCGGCGCCCGAGATCTCCCGCGCGCTTGTAGTGTGCGATCACCTCGTAGAACGCCGAGCGCTGCGCGACGATCACGAGCGCGCGCTCCGCGGCGCTGCCCGTCGTCGGCGGGTCGCGCAGCAGCGGCAGCGCCTCCGCCTGCACGCGCGCGTCGAGCTCCGCATACAGCGTGTCCATGTCGGCGAAGTGGCGAAACACGCTGCGCAGGCCGACCTCGGCGCGCGCCGCGACCTTTTGAGCCGTCGGCTGCACGTCGCCCTCGCCGATCAGCTCGAAGAGCGCGCGCACGATCGCCTCGCGGCTGCGTTCCGCGCGGCGGGCGCGGCCGTCGAGCTGCGGGCGCATCGTCATCGCGCGCATATTGACACCTCCCCTGCCAATAGCTCAAGAGCTTCGCTTGATTTTGACACTCGTACTGCCATAATCGCGCGCATGTCGACGCCGTGGATCTGGGTCGGGGCCGCATTCCTCTACGCCGCGTTCTGGGCCTGGTATCAGGGCTTCCGCCGCCCGCTCACGAAGGGCGAAGTGGACGCGTATCTCGCGAAGCTCTCGCCGGGGCTCGCGGTCGATCCCGAGCGACGCGATCGCATGCGCGCGTTCCTCGAGTCCGACGACGGCGGGGAGTTCTTCATGGTGAACCTGATCCGCCTGCACCCCGACCCCGTGCGGCCGCCCGACGGCGGCGCGCCCGCGCCCGCCGCGCGCGTGCTCCAGGCCTACACCACTCCGTTTCTGCGCGCGCTGTTCCTGCGCGCGGGTCACCCGGCGCTCGGCGGACGCGCGGCCGCGGGCTATCTCGAAGCGTGGGGCGTCGAGAAGAATCCGGGCTGGACGATGGCGGGGATCGTCCGCTACCGCAGCCGCCGCGATTTGATCGAGCTCGCGAGCGCGCCGGTGTTCGCGCCGATCCACGCGTTCAAGAACGCGGCCATGTCGAATACGCTGGCGTTCCCGATCTCGCCCGCGCGCATCTTCTTCAGCCCGCGCATCGTGGCGGCGCTCGGGCTCGCGCTCGCGGCGGCGCTCGCGACCCTGGCGTTCGGGAGCTAGCGTGCGGCGCGCCCTTCTCGGCGCGCTCGTCGTCGTCGCGCTCGCGTTCGCCTCGCTGTACGCCGCGCGCGACTTCTTGATCCTGCACGTGCCGGGTCTTTTGGCGCGGCTGCGCGATCCGGTCGGGCCCAACCGCCCCGTCGTTTGGCAGCCCGGCCCCCCGACACCGGCGAGTGTCGAGCGCCCGCCGAACGTCGTCGTGATCGTCGCGGACGACCTCGGCTACAACGATCTCACGTTCGCGGGCGGCGGCGTCGCGAATGGCGCGGTGCCGACGCCGAACATCGACTCACTCGCCCGCGAGGGCGTCGAGTTCACGCACGGCTACGCGGGCAACGCCACCTGCGCGCCGTCGCGCGCCGCGATCATGACGGGCCGCTACCCGACCCGCTTCGGCTTCGAGTTCACGCCCGCGCCCAAGGCCTTCATGAAGCTCGTGGCGCACTTCAACGCCGGCTCGAAGCGCCCGCCGGTGTACTTCGACGAGCGCGAGAAGGACGTGCCCGACATGCAGCAGGAGGGCCTCCCGGCGAGCGAAGTCACGCTCGCGGAGCTCCTGCACGGGCGCGGCTACCGCACGCTCGGGATCGGCAAATGGCACCTCGGCGAGGCGCCCGCGATGCGCCCCGAAGCGCGCGGCTTCGACGAGTATCTCGGCTTTCTGCCGGGTGGGTCGATGTATCTCGATCCGGACGACCCCAACGCCGTCAACTCGAAGCAGGACTTCGATCCGATCGACAGGTTCCTCTGGGCGAACCTCACCTTCAGCGTGCGCAAGGACGGCGGCGCGCGCTTCGAGCCCGACGCGTACATGACCGACTATCTCGCGCGCGAAGCTTCGCGCGCGATCGAGGCGAACCGCAACCGGCCGTTCTTCCTGTATCTCGCCTTCAACGCGCCGCATACGCCGCTGCAGGCGACGCGCGCCGACTACGACGCGCTGCCCGGAATCGAGAACCACGAGCTGCGCGTGTACGCCGCGATGATCCGCGCGCTCGACCGCGGAGTCGGCCAGGTGCTCGACACGCTGCGCGCAAACGGTCTCGAGGACAACACCCTCGTGATGTTCGTGAGCGACAACGGCGGCGCCGACTACATCGGCCTGCCCGACATCAATCGCCCCTACCGCGGCTGGAAGATGACGTTCTTCGAGGGCGGCGTGCACACGCCCTTCTTCGCGAAGTGGCCCGCGCGGCTGCCACGCGGCGCGCGCTTCGACCCGCCGGTCGGCCACGTGGACATCTTCGCGACCGCTGCGGCGGCTGCCGGCGCGACTCTGCCGGCCGATCGAGTCATGGACGGCGTCGACCTCGTGACGCTCGTGCGCGGCGAGCCCGACGCGCACACGCACGACGCGCTGTACTGGCGCTCGGGTCACTACCGCTCGATCCTGGCCGGCGGCTGGAAACTGCAAGTCTCCGAGCGCCCGAAGGAGACCTGGCTCTTCGACATGAGCGCCGACCCGACGGAGAAGGCGAACCTCGCCGAGTCTCGCCCCGACAAGCTCGCCGAGATGAACGCGATCCTCGCGCAGCAGGACTCACAGATGGTCGCTCCGCTCTGGCCCGCGCTGATCGAAGGGCCGATCTCCATCGATCACAACTTGGCGGACCCCGCGAGATTCGACGGCGAGTTCGTCTACTGGGCGAACTAGAGGACGCGATGATCTCCGCGAACGAGACCTTCGATGGCACCTGGCCGTTCCGCCCGCACTTCTACGAGGGCAGCGGCTTCCGCATGCACTACGTCGAGGAGGGCACGGGCGATCCGATCGTGTGTCTCCATGGCGAGCCGACGTGGGGCTATCTGTACCGGCGTTTCATCCCGCGCCTTGCGCGTCTCGGCCGCGTCGTCGTTCCCGATCACATGGGCTTCGGCAAGAGCGCCACGCCGCAGGATCGCGACTACTCGATCCGCGCGCACGTCGACAATCTCGAGTCACTGCTCGAGCACCTGCGACTCACCGACATCACGTTCGTCGGGCAGGACTGGGGCGGGCCGATCGCGACGGGCTTCGCGCTGCGACATCCGGAGCGCGTGAAGCGCCTCTGCTACATGAACACGGGGGTGCCGGGGCGCCCGCCGCCCGGGGTCAAGACCGTGATTGACTTCCCGTGGTTCCAGTGGGTGAAGAGCGCGGAGAGCCAGGCCGTGCTCGCGAACCTCGGCGCGACGATCTTGTCGGTGATGAAGCGGATCGGCTTCGAGCGCACCGCGCACGTCGACGAGACCTGGATTCGTGCGTACGCGGCGCCCTTCCCCACGCCCGCGGACTGCAAGTGCGCGCTCCAGTTTCCCCGTGCATCGGCGCGGCCGAGACGATGGCGACGATCCTCGAGCACATCGGCAACCTGCCGGCGCTCGCCGCGAAGCCCGCGATGTACGTCCACGGTGAGGCCGACCGCGCCATTCCCACCGAGATGTCCGTCGGCGCCTTCCGCTCGACCTGGCCCAAGGGCCCCGTCGTCACCCTACCCGGCGTCGGTCATTTCATCCAGGAAGACGCGCCCGAGACCGCGTGCGCGCTGATCGAGCAATTCATCCAGATGACCGAGTAGCGACGACTGCCTTGACGCGCGCCGGGCTGTCGGCCAAGCTGCGCGCACAGTCGTGATCCGCGGGTAATCGGGCCCGCGCTCACTCCATCGGACCGTCCGTTCCGGCGTGACCCATCGGGTCGACCCGGATGACGACGGTCGAGTTATGGAGCGAGCGCCGGGCCTTTCGAGTCACTGGCGTCTCGCCGGAGGAGACGATGACCGACGTGGAGCCGAAGTCCGATCCCCACAGCCTCGTGGCGGCGCTCGCCGATCCCGTGCGTCTCGCTTCCGCGTTCGCCGCGCTCGTCGCCCTCGGGCCGAGCGCGCGCGACGCCGTGCGCGCCGGTCTCGGCGACGGGCGCTGGGAGGTGCGGCGCTGGTGCGCATATTGGTTCTTCCGCTTCGCGGAGCCGAGTGACTTGGAAGCGCTCGTGCCGCTCGTCCGCGATCCGAAGAGCCGCGTCCGGCACGCGGCGCTCATCGTCCTGGCTCACGCGCCGGGCGCGGCCGAGCGGAACGACGTCGTTCCGCTGTTTCTCGAGCGCGCCTGCGACGACGAGAGCCTGCGCGTGCGACGCCAAGCGGTGTTGCTGCTCGCGTGGGAGCGCCCGCATCCGGATCTCGCGGGCTTCTTTCGCGGGCTGCTCGAGACAGAGAGCGATGCGAAGCTGCGTCACTACGCGCGCATGGGGATCGCGCGGTCATGCTGAGCGACGTGCAACGGAAGGAGTTCGACGAGCGGGGGATCCTCCGGCTCGCCGGCGCCGTCGACGCGCGCATCGCGGGCGAGCTGCGCGAGGAAGTGCTCGCGTTGGTCGCGGCGCGCCGCCTCGGGCCGAAGTCGTCGGCTCCCGGTTTCGCGGTGACTCCTTCGCGGACGGCGGCCGTCGCGAATGCGCACAGCTTCGAGGAGGTCTGGGGCTCGGGGCTGATCTCCGCGGTCGACGACGTCCTCGGCGTGGGCGCGTGGCACGTGCCGAAGCACGCGGGCCAACTCTTGGCGATGACCTACCCGAATCCCGGCGTGACCTGGGAGCTGCCGCACAAGATGTGGCACCTCGACTACCGCGCGCCCGGCTCACTCGAGGGCATCCCCGGCGCTCAGCTGTTTCTGTGCGTCGACCGGGTCGAGCCACGCGGCGGCGGGACGCTGGTCGCCGCGGGCACGCCGCGCTGGGTCGACGCGATCCGGCGGCGCGAGGGCGCCGAATGGCCCGGCCGCTCCGCGGACGTGCGGCAGGCGCTGCGCCGCGATGTGCCGTGGTTCAGTGAGCTGTGCGCGCTGCGCCCGGGCGAAGACCGCATCGAGCGCTTCATGAGTCACCCAAGTGACTTCTCCGGTGGGTCACTGCAAGTCGTGGAGCTCACGGGAGAGCCTGGTGACGTCTGGGTCATGCACCCGTGGATGGTGCACGACGCGTCACCGAACTGCGGAGCGCGGCCGAGGCTGGTGCTGACGGAGCGGATTCGCGCGACCGCGCGCTAGACCTGGAATTCGCGCAGTAGCTCGCGGAGCTCTTCGACTTCGGCGGCGACACGCTGCGCGGTGGCCAGGGCGATGCGCGAGACCTCGCGATTCTCCTGCGCGGAGCGGTCGACGCTGGCGACGACGGCTCGCGCGGCGCCCGCGATTCCGGCCGCGTCCTCGACCGACGTCGAGAGTCGGGCGGCGACGCTCGACAGCTCGTCCGCGCCGCTCGCCGAGCGCACGCTCGCGTCCGCCGCGCTCGTGACCGCGCGCGCGATCGCGTCGGTTCGGCCGACGACTTCGGACAGAGTCGACGAGATCTCGGCGCTGGTCGCGGTCTGTTCCTCCACCGCGGTCACCACCGCGCGCGTATTGTCCTGCATCTGGTCGATGAGCTTCAGGATCAACTCGATGGCTTCGAAGGCGGAGCGCGTCGCGGACTGAATCGACGAGATGCGGCCCTCGATGTCCTGCGTCGCGAGCGCGGTCTGGCGCGCGAGCTCCTTGACCTCGTTCGCCACCACGGCGAAGCCGCGACCCGCCTCGCCCGCGCTCGCGGCTTCGATGCGCGCGTTCAGCGCGAGCAAGTTGGTCTGATCGGCGATGTCGCTGATCAGACCCACGACGTTTCCGATCTCTTGCGCCGATGTGTTCAGCCCCTCGAAGGCGGCGGTGGTCTGGCGAACCGTACGCGCCGCGTTCTCGGCGATGCTCGCCGAGTGACTCGAGCTCTTGGACACGTCGCCGAGCGATGACGAGAGCTCCTCGACCGCGATGGAGACCGAGCGGGTCAGCTCGCTCACCGACTCCACGTCGGCGCGCGCCGCTTCCATTTCGCCGCGCACGGTGCGCGAGCCGCTAGCCAGCTCGTGCACGCCGTGACTCGCCTGCGCGGCGGCGGCGGCGGCGGTCGTCAGGCTCTGCGCCGCCTGCTCGATGTCGTGATCCATTTGCCGAGAGCTCTCGCCGAGCTCCGCCGAGCTGCGCTCGATCTTCTCGGCGATCGGGGAGAGCGCTTCGACCGACTGGCCGAGGGCCTCGACGGTGCCCTTTACACGACCAACGAGCGCGCGGAGCGACTTCGCAAGTCCGCCGAGCGCCTGCGTCGCGCGCAGGATCTCGCTGGTCCCCTGGTGCTCGGCCCCGAGACTCTCCGTCGCCCTCTGTTCGCCGACGAGCGAAGCCGCCACCGCCACTGCTTCCGCGAGCGGCCGCGTGATGTTGACTGCGATGCGCCACGCGAGCGACGCCGCCAGCGCGAGCGCGGCAATGACGACGAAGAGCGACAGCGCGCGCTCTCGGGCCAAGCTCGCACTGCGCGCCTGCAAAAGCTTCTCCAGCTCGGAGGCCGCGACGAGCCAGAGCGTATGACTCGCGGCGAGTGCCCGAGTCGCCGAGGCTGAAAACTCGGCCCGAAACGCGGCCGCGTCGCGCGCGGTCGTGAGCTCGCGCGACGCGCCGATCAAGCCGAGAAGCGCCATGCCGTGGCTCTCCAGCGCCGGCGGGAGAGAGCTCTGCAGCGACTCACTCGTGCCGTAGAAGTCGGGGTCGGAGCGCAGCGCCGTACGCCCGCTCGCGCTCGCATGCTCCAGATCGTCCGCTTGGAGCAGCGCGGACAAGGTGTACAGCTCGATCCGATCGCCGTCGTCGAACGGCCGGCCCGACGGCGCGGCGGCGCTCCTGGCAAGCATGGCGTCCAGGTGCTGCATGCTTCCCGGAATGACCACGGTCGTCAGGTCCATGAGGTAGTAGGAGTCGAGGTCCGGATCGAGGATCAGGGTCGACGAGTCACCGACGTGAGAGATCAGCGCGAGCACTTGCGCCCCGAACGCACGCACCTTGGCGTCGCGATCGTAGTCGGAGAGCGATGCCGCGCCGGCCCGGAGCTCGTTCCACGCCGCCTCCAGCTTCGCGAGCTCGAGATCGCCCTTCTCCTGCAGGGAGAGTGACTCGGGTGTCGTCTTCAGGCGCTCGCCGAGCTCGACCTGCAGCGACTCGAGCGCGGCGAAGCTCGCGTCGACCGCGCGCATCGCCCGTTGCGGATCCGTGCCCGCGTGCTCGCGCGCGCCCGCCGCGTACTCCACGAGGGCGACCTGCATCTCGACCAGCGGCTTCTGGTAGCGGAGGCCCGCGACTTCGAGCTGCGCGATCGAAATGTCGTGCCTGAGGTTGCGCATCAGCAGCGCGCTGGACAACGCGACCGGCAAGAGGAAGGACGCACCCATGAGCAGAAGCATCCGCCCGACGGACATCCGCTCCAGCCGCATCTTGCCCTCACCGCCGACGCATAGTCGGCACTCGGTGATTCGGATGGATCGGAGGTGAACTGATGAGTCAGGTGGGACGGCGGCGAAGAGACTTCCGACCGGCTCGGATTCCGAGCAGCGAGCAGCCGGCGGCGATCAGCAGCGCGGTCCCGGGCTCTGGGACGCATCGGCCGCCAGAGGTCAGCCCGAAATGGATCACGGAGGTGCTCGGGGCGGCTCGCGCAAGAGCGCTGGCCGCGCCGGAAGCGCTGGCGGCGGGGTTGACGGTTCGAGATCTCGTAGCTCCGACGAGGATCCCGAAGAAGATCGTATCGTCGATCACCATCGGCGGGCTGTTCTGGCCTGTATACAGCGACGCTGTGTCCTGATTCACGTCGCAGAACCCGCCGGAGAGACAGAATCCGTGTCCGATGGGCTCAACGCTTCGGGTCCTGCCCCAGAGAATCGGGTCCGCGCTGGCCGAGCTGGCCCATAGGCACAGAGCCGCCGCCGTGAGCGCGATCCAGCGAGCGGTCGAGTTCATGCCGCCATCCTACCCGAAAGCCGAGGTTACTTCGAGCGCATCCGCCGCTCGACTTCCTCGTCGAGACTCTGCGTGTCCCAGGCCTCGTCGGGGGCGGAGATCTGATGCGTCGCGAGGTCGCGGGCGAGCATGTCTTCGACCATGCCGCGGCGCGCGTTCACGGCGGAGCGGTACGCGGGCGAGTCACCCTCGCCCCAGTGCTGGAACATGGCGCGCAGGTTGCGTTCGTCGTGGCGGCGAAACAGGCCCGCGGCGCGCTCGGCTTGGTGACCGCGCCAGCCGAGCGTGCGCAGCGCGACGCTGCCGAGGCGCAGCGCCCCTTCGAAGGTCTCGCGCTCGAACGCGTCGACGTTGCGCTTCATGAGCTCGTAGACGTGACCGCGGTCGAAGGCGCGCGCGAGGATCTTCAGGTGCGGGAACTCCTTGCGCGCGATCTCCGCGATCTCGAGCGCTTTCTCCTGATTGTCGACCGCGATCACGATTAACTTCGCGTCTTCGGCGCCCGCGGCGCGCAAGAGATCCACGCGGCTCGCGTCGCCATAGTTCGCCTTGTTGCCGAAGCTGCGCACCGTCTCGACCTGGTCGGCGCTGTGCTCGAGGATCGAGGTCGAGTAACCGTTCGCGACCAGCAGCCGGTGAACGATCTGACCGAAGCGGCCGAAGCCGGCGATGACCGCGTGCGGCGTGGCGGCCAGCGGGAAGTGCGCCGGAGCCTCGCGATCGACCGAGTGACTCATTGCGCTCGCGGCGCGCTCGCCGAGCATGAAGAGGAGCGGCGTCGCCGCCATCGACAGCGCCACCGCCGCGACGAGCGGGTCGACCACCGAGGCGGGCACCACGCCGGCCGTCTCTGCGAACGCGAACAACACGAACGCGAACTCACCACCCTGCGCGAGCGCGAGCGCGATCATGAGCGCCTCCGGTCGCGGCCGCCGAAAAGCGCGCGCGAGCGCGAACATCACGGCCGCCTTCAGCGCAACGAGACTGGCGACGAGCGCCAGGATCACGAGCGGCCGCGCGAGAATCAGCGGGAAGTCGATGCCCGCGCCGACCGAAATGAAGAACAATCCCAAGAGCAGCGCGCGGAACGGCTCGATGTCGCTCTGCAGCTCGTGGCGGTACTCGCTGTCCGCGAGCACGACGCCGGCGACGAACGCGCCGAGCGCCGGCGAGAGTCCCACGCTCTGCATCAGGAGCGCCACGCCGACGACGAGCGCGAGCGCGCACGCCGTGAAGATCTCGTTCAGGCGCAGGTGCGCGATCCAGCGAAACAGCGGCCGCGTGAGCACGCGCCCGCCGAGCACCACCGCGCCGACCGCGCCGATCACCGCGAGTGTCTCCGCCCAAGCCGGCAGGCCCGCGAGCGGACCCGCGTGCGCCTCCGCGCCCGACGTGACCAGCAGCGGAAACAGCGCGAGCATCGGAATCACGGCGATGTCCTGGAACAGCAGCACCGAGAACGCCGCGCGGCCCAGGTCCGTCGCCGCGAGCCCCTTCTCGCGCAGGCTCTGCATGACGATCGCCGTGGACGAGAGCGACAGGATGAAGCCCGCCGCGACCGCGACCCGCCACTCGAGCCCGAGCAAGAGGCCTACACCGGCAAGCGTCCCCCCAGTCACCGCCACCTGCGCGCCGCCCAGCCCGAGGATCGCCGTGCGCATGCGCCAGAGCAGCGCCGGCTCTAGCTCGAGCCCGATCAGGAACAGCATGATCACGACCCCGAGCTCGGCCGCGTGCATCACGCTCTCCGGATCGCCGACGAAGCCGAGCCCGAACGGCCCGATCAGCGCGCCCGCGACCAGATAACCGAGCACCGACCCTAGCCCGACCCGGTTGGCGATCAGCACCGAAACCACCGCCGCGGCGAGAAAGACGAACGCCTGAGTCAGAAACGAATCGTGCCCCATCGCCTGCTCCTCACGCGTCGCGCTGCAACGCGAGAATCTGTTCCCGGTACCGGAGCGCCGCGTCGACGAGCTGCGTCTGACTCACCAAGTGACTCGCGTGCAGCACGAACGGCGCGAGCCAGCGCATGTGGCAGAGCTCCACCGTCGCCTCGAACGGCCGCATGAACTCCTCGACCGAGAAGCGATTGCCCCCGCGCGGCCCGTAGCTGTCCTGGCTCCCGCCCGACGTGATCGCCGACAGCCACGTCTTCCCCGCGAGGGCAGTCCCGCCCTCGCCATACGCCCAGCCGTGTGTGAGCACAAGATCGATCCACTCCTTGATCAGCGCCGGCGCCGAGTACCAATAGAACGGGTGCTGCGCGACCACCGCATCGTGCTCCACGAGCAGCCCCTGCTCGCGCGGCACGTCGACCATCAGATCCGGGTACGCCTCGTACAAATCATGGAACGTGACCCCCTCGATCCCCCGGACCGCATCCAGCATCGCGCGATTCGCGCGCGAGCGATGGTAGGCGGGGTGAGCGAAGAGGATGAGGACGCGGCGGGGCACAGCGGAAGGAATAGGCCGTGCGGGCGATGGGAGGAAGGGCGCACTCGCCTACGGGTTCATGAACTTCAACGACGCGCGGCGAGGCCAGTGGTGTCCCACCGAGCGGCGCGCACTTGCGGACCCAGCCGAAACTAATCGAACACTCAGTCGGTCGCCTGGTCTCGCCTCTCATACTGTCGCCAACTCTAGAGGGAGGGCCGCGCCATGAAGAATCTCGCTCTCGCGATCATCATCGCTCTCGCAGTTGCTGCCCCGGCGCTGCTCGCGCAGACACACGAGAAGAAGATCAAGGAAGCCGAGGTCCCGAAGGCTGTCATCGAGACAGTGACGAAGAAGTATCCCAAGGCCAAGACGATCCGGTTCGAGCAGGACACGCTCGACGGCAAGAGCATCTTCGAAGTCGGCCTCGAGAACGCCGACGAGAAGCTGGATGTCAGCCTCTCGGTCGAGGGTAGGATCCTGGAGGAGGAGAAGCGGATCAAGGCGAGCGATCTGCCGGCGGAGATCAAGAAGGGACTGGCCGCTTCGAAGTACGCCAAGTGGACCGTCAAGAGCGCGGAGCGAGTCGTCCGCGAGGAAAAGGACGACGCGCCGATATACGAGATCGTGGTGGCCGACAAGGGCGCCACGACCGAGTTGATCTTGGACAAAGCTGGGACCATCACGAAGGAAGAGCCGAAGCGGAAGAGCGACAACGACTGACTGTCGGCCACCGACTGGACGAACGGCTCATCGAGGGGAGACTGCGGATGCGCGCGAACCGAGTCGTGGTGTCCCTACTGGGCTTGGCTCTCGGAGCCGACATCGGCTGCGTCGCCTTGGGTCTCAGCGCGGCCGACTACGAGCCGAGGATCGATCCGGCGAAGTTCCAGACGACGGTCGACAACCCGTTCTACCCGTTGGTCCCGGGCACGACCTACAAGTACATCGAGAAGGCGCGGGGCGAGACGAGCGAGAACGAGATCACCGTGACTCATGAGACCAAGACGATCCTGGGAGTGTCCTGCGTGGCCGTGCACGACGTCGTCCTCAAGCGGGGCGTCGTGGCAGAAGAGACCTACCACTGGGTCGCTCAGGACGAGCACGGAACAGTCTGGTGCTTCGGCGAAGCGACCCAAGAGATCAGCGCGGGCGGCCGGGTCAGCACGCTTGGCTCGTGGGAGGCGGGAGTCGGCGGAGCTCAGCCGGGCGTCCTCATGCCGGCGAACCCGATGCCCAGCGAGCCCTACCGCCAGGAATACAGCCTCGGCGTGGCGGAAGACATGGGCCAGATCGAGGCGCTCGGCGAGTCCGTCACGGTGCCCGCGGGCACCTTCACGGACTGCGTGCGCACGCAGGAGTGGTCGCTCCTGGAGCCGGGCACCGAGAAGAAGTGGTATGCCAAGGGCGTCGGCGTCGTGCGCTCGGAGTCGACGGCAGGTGAGGTGGCGGCTCTCGTCTCGATTACACCGGACTAACACTCGACGCTGTCCAAACGTACTACGCCCTCTGTTGGATTTCGCTTCACTCACTCGTGGAGCACCGTGCCTCGCTGATCTGGAGGCGCGCGATTACGACGAGATACTGGACGCTCTTGTGTCTGGCGATCGAAGTGGCGCTCTGCACGACGGCGCGGGGAGATGAACTGAGTCTCATCGATCGGCTCAGCGGGTTTCGCGTTTGCGCCCACCGCGGTGGCTACTGGTTCGCCGATTCGAATACGATCACTCGCTTCGGAACCGCCCTCCGCCAGGGCGCGGACATCGTCGAAACCGATCTCCAGGTCTCCAGCGACGGCGTGCCGTTCCTCTTCCACGACACGGATCTGAGCCCCGCCACGAACTGCCGGGGGCCGATCTCCCGACACTCGGCCAGCGACATCGATCAGTGTCGCCTGCGCAGCCTCACGCGGGGCCCGGACCGCTTCGAGGCGGCGCTGAAGTGGTCGCGAGGCCGCGTCGTGATCGATGCCGAGTTCAAGTCGCCGATGGTCGTACGGCCGGCGATCGATCTGGTGCGGCGGTACTCAGCCTACGAGTGGGTGTACTTCCAAGTAGGGGAGGGAACGCGCTTGTACGACGAAGCGCGCGCGTACGATCGGTACGTCGCGCTCGAAGTGGCTCCGCGAGGCCGAGGCGGCCAACTGACGTTGGACCGTCTCCTCTCGATCCGCGATCCGCGACTCGTGAGCGTGCAGCTCCACCCGGACCTCGCAACTGGCGCGAACCTCGAGGCGATACGACGCAGCGGCAAGCGCGCGTCCGCGGATGCATTCCGCTTCGGCACCGAACGGCGCCTTGCCATCTGGCCGCTCGGCCGCGTTGCATTCTGCACGGAGCTCTACCGGCTTGGAATCAACATCGCAGTCACGAACGTGCCGGAGGCGTGCGCCCAGCAGAGGAGCGCGGCACAGGCCTCGGCAAACGAAAGACTCGGAGTCTTGCACTCAACCGACTCATGGAGGCCCGACCCATGAAGAAAGTCGCTCTCGCGATCACGATCGCACTCGCCGCTTCGATCCCGTCGCTGCCTGCGCAGGCGGGCGAGAAGAAGCTCAAGGAGGGCGAGGTCCCCAGACCGGTCATCGACGCGGTGAAGAAGAAATATCCCAAAGCCAAGATGGTCTACTTCGAGCACGAGACCGAGGACGGCAACAGCGTCTTCGAGATCGGCCTCGAGAGTGTCGGCAAGAAAGTCGAGGTCGAGCTGTCGCCGGACGGCAAGATCTTGGAGGAGGCTGTGCCAATGGAGGAACGCGAGATGCCGGCCGAGGTCAAGCAGGGGCTGGCCCGTTCCAAGTACGTCAAGTGGACCGTCAAGCGGGTTGAGCGAATCGTCGTCGAGGAGAAGAACGACGCCCCCAACTACGAGGTTCTGGTGGCCAACGATGACAGCATGACCGAGTTGGTGATGGACAAATCCGGAGTCATAACCAAAGAGGAGGCGAAGGGCGGTGACGAAGATGACGACTGACGAACGCGGTGCCGAGCGGCGTCCGGTGCCGAAGCGAGTCACAATCTCGATCGTGGGTTTGGTTCTCGCGGCCGAGCTCGGATGTGTCGCCCTGGGTCTCAGCCCCGCCGACTACAACCCGAAAATCGATCCCGCGAATTTCCGGACGACAGTCGACAACCCGTATCTGCCGTTGGTACCGGGGACGACCTACAAGTTCATCGAAACGGTGCTGGGGGAGAAGAGCGTGAACGAAATCACCGTGACGCACGAGACGAAGGTGATCATGGGAGTGCCGTGCATGGTCGTGCACGACGTGGTGACCAAGAACGGCATCTTGGCAGAGGACACCTACGACTGGATCGCGGCGGACAATCACGGAACCGTCTGGTACTTCGGCGAAGACACTCAGGAGATCAGCCCGGGCGGTGCCATCAGCACGATCGGCTCGTGGGAGGCCGGAGTCGGCGGGGCTCAGCCGGGTATCCTCATGCCGGCAAATCCGATGCCGAGCGGGCCGTACCGCCAAGAATACGGCCTCGGAGTCGCAGAGGACATGGGCCAGATCGACGGGCTCGGTGACTCGGTGACGGTACCCGCGGGTACCTTCGCAGACTGCGTGCGCACGCTGGAGTGGTCGCTTCTGGAGCCCGGCACGGAAAAGAAGTGGTACGCCAAGGGCGTCGGCGTCGTGCGCACCGAGTCGACCGCAGGCGAGGTGGCCGTGCTCGTCTCGATCACACGGGAATGACGCGTGAACGCGAGTCCGGGACGTGCGGTCCTTTGCGGGTTGCTAGTCATATTGGGTCTGGTCGCGGGCGCTCTACCGGGATTCGCTCAATCCACCATCTACAAGACGCGCAAGTCGGCGTCCTCCACGTGGTCGACGGTATTGCCGCTCACGATCGGGACAGCATTCGAGTTCGAGACCAACAAGGAGCAGACGGAGTGGGGCTTCCCCATCCTCATCCAATACAATTTCACCGAGACCCTGCAGGTGAGCATCGAGCCGAGCTTCGGTCACATCAAGGGAAAAACCGAAGACGTGGCGACGGTGGGAGGAGTTGGCGATCTCGAGACGTCGATCGACTGGGAATTCATGCGCGAGCGCCGCTGGACGCCCGCCCTCGGGTTCGAAGGCACGGTCCGCTGGCCGACCGCGAGCAACCCCGACCTCGGAAACCGCAACCACGACTACGCCGTCGGCCTCGTGATCAGCAAGGACCTCGTGTTCTTCGACCTCGACTCGAATGTGATCTACACGTTCTCGGGAGATCCGGACCAACAGTCCAAGCTCGAGATCTCGCTCGCGGCCGAGTATCCGCTGAACCGCTGGATCGACCTCGACGCGGAATTTGTCCAGACCATCGAGACGGGGCGGGGCCGAAGCGACAGACCTACCGAGGTCACAGTCGGCCTGGGCTGGCACGTGAATCCCTTCCTGACGATCGAGTACGGCACGCAGATCAGGAGCGACGGAAGTTGGCAGGAGCTCCTTGGCTGGCAGTACAGCTTCGGAGGAAACGACTGACTGCAGCTACGGCTTCACGAATTTCAGCATGAAGGGATCGCTCGAGCTTTTAGCCCGCCCCCTCGACCTCCTGAGTCAGAAAAATCTCGTTGATGCGATGGAGCTGAAGTGACTCGGTCCGCTGACGGGCCGTCTGGCTCACCAAGTGACTCGCGTGCAGCGTGAACGGCGCGAGCCAGCGCATGTTGCACAGCTCCACCGTCGCCTCGAACGGCCGCATGAACCCCTCGACCGAGAAGCGGTTCCCCCGCGCCGCCCGTAGCTGCCCTCGCTCCCGCCCGACGTGATCGCCGACAGCCACGTCTTCCCCGCGAGCGCCGTCCCGCCCTCGCCGTACGCCCACCCGTGGGTGAGCACCAGGTCGATCCACTCCTTGACGAGCACCGGCGCCGAGTACCAGTAGAACGGGTGCTGCCCGACCACCGGATCGTGCTCCGCGAGCAGCCCCTGCTCGCGCGGCACGTCGACCATCAGATCCGGGTACGCCTCGTACAAATCATGGAACGTGACCCCCTCGATCTCCCGCACCGCATCCAGCATCGCGCGATTCGTTTGCGAGCGATGGTAGGCGGGGTGAGCGAAGAGGACGAGGACCGAGCGGGACACCGCGGGAAGGAGTAGCGCGAATCCTCTGGATGGGCGCGCGCCGAATTGCCCACCGGCGGATGCGGTCGTGCCGCCGGGCAGCCTAGGGCTGACGACCGTTTTCCACCTTGCAGATTCCAACCGGTCAGCGCAATGGTAGAGTGGAAGTCTGTCGACTAGGTTCTAGACGAGTCACTGTAGGTTCTCTTCAGTGATGGTTCAATACAGGCGCGTCGTGCGAATCGCGCGGAGACATACTATGCGTGCGGCGGAGCTATTGGAGGGGCGAGTTCTAGACGGTGGTTGGCGCGTTCTTGAGCGTGTGCAGACACCGGGGGAACGATCGCCTGGATACTTCTCCGTCGGGTACTTCGTTGAAAACGATGAGGGCGCGAAGGGCTTTCTCAAAGCCCTCGACTATGCCGGGGCACTTGCTTCCGGGGGCGATCGCGCAGAAATCCTGAGGCTGCTCACCTCGGCATACGTATACGAACGGAACTTACTCCGTTTGTGCGCCGAACGCGGCCTCAGCCGAGTCGTCCGGATCATCGGAGAGGGAAGCATACAGGTTCGGGGAAGCGACCCGGCGACCTAGTCGACTATCTGATCTTAGAGCT
Source organism: bacterium (assembly GCA_041498295.1). GTDB lineage: Bacteria > Myxococcota_A > UBA9160 > SZUA-336 > SZUA-336 > VGRW01. The sequence goes on from JBGQIB010000005.1 coordinate 26,622, forward strand.
TGCAGAAGCTGACTCACGGGACTTTCTCGATGACTTGGATGCGGTCTGGGCTGTGCGAACTCTGCACCAGATGGCCGCGGCGCTGTCACAGCTTCATGGCGAAAGCATCGCTCATCAGGACGTGAAGCCGGCGAATGTCCTTGTGTTCGAGCCGCGTTCATCAAAGCTCGGAGACCTGGGACGAGCATCGCGCGAGGCGATCGGCGCCGTGCATGACGAATGGGACTGTCCCGGCGATGCCCGATACGCACCACCCGAACTTCAGTTCGGCTATGTCGACCCCGATTGGCGCAAGCGCCGAATAGGCACAGATCTCTACCAGCTTGGCAGTCTCGCCGTGTTCTTCTTTTCCGGGTCCGCCATGTTTCACCTAGGCATGAGTCATCTTGCAGGCGATCACCGTCCCGGGGCGTGGACTGGGGAGTACGAAGCAGCCCTGCCGTACGTTCAGCAAGCAACGGCTCGAGCGCTCTCCGTCTTCAAGTCGGACGTCTCTCGTCGAATCCACAATGATGACCTTACGACCCGGCTCGTCGCGACTGTGAAACAGCTGTGCGACCCCGATCCAAAACGCAGAGGTCATCCCTCAGATCAAATCGGACATCACGACAAACAGTCACTGCATAGGTTCGTCTCCGAGTTTGATCTCATTGCTCGCCGACTTGAGAAAACCACGATCGAAGAGCTTCGCCGATGAGTCAGTCTCTTAGCGAGACGGTCAGGCGTCTTGTTCCTCGTTGGCGGGGATCCGCTGTCACCGCCCGCCTCGGCGAGCTCAGATCTCATCGACGCGCTACGCATGTTCGGAAGACAGAGCATCTCGACCTGGATGTCGAGTTGCTGCGGTGGAAGGAGCGACCAAATCTCGGAAGAGCCTCGGAGCTATTGGGCGCGGCACTCTTTGCGGGACGACCGGCAGCGGCCTCGGAAGCAGCGACATTTGTCCTGAACTCACTTGATGGGGCGCCTGCTGGAGCGCGACGCATCGGTGAAGAGATTCTGACGCGGGCGGAGAGATCGAGCAGTCGACCCGAAGTCGTATCGGCGACAAGCGTTGTAAGCCTAGGAGGAGAGATCCGGACAAATCGCGAGCTCCTCGCATTGGAACCAAGAAACGGCATCGGCTGGGCTGATCTGAGCCTTCTCTATGCGAGCCTCGGACTCTCTGCCAAAGCGGCGCGATCAATGGATATCGCTCTAGCGCTGGCTGGCGAGAATCGCTTCGTCCTTAGGTCGAGTGCACGGTTGTGGATACACCTCGATGATCCAGATCGCGCACTTGCAGTTCTTCGCGCGACCAAATCCAGCCAGTTTGATCCGTGGGTAATGGCTGCCGAGATGGCGACGGCGCAGACAGCGGATCGACCGATCAGGAGTGTGAGACGAGTCCGCGAGATACTCTCCGGTCAGAGATTTAGCCCGAGAGATACCGCCGAGCTCGCTGGCGCCCTCGCGACTATTGAAGTCGAGTCAGGTGCGCGAAAGGTCGCACGCAAGCTCTTCCAGCAGTCCTTGGTCGATCCCACAGAGAACGCGATCGCCCAAGCGAGTTGGGCAACTCGTCAACGTGGCATCGACACAGCGATCGTCAGCGCTCGGGAGCTGGGTGAGTCATCGGAAGCTCTCGCCATGCAACGATTCCAGGAGAGCTCTTGGGCAGCATCGGTCTCTGCCGCCAGATCGTGGCTTGCGGACGAGAGATTTTCGTCGCGGCCCGCGATTCACGGCTCTTACACAGCGGCCGTGGCTCTTCGAGAATTTGAACTAGCCAAACTGATAGCGCAGCAGGGACTTGCAGCGAATCCAACCGAGGGCGCTCTGCTAAACAATCTCGCCTACGCCGAAGCGAATCTCGGTGAGTTGGACGCAGCTGACAAGACTCTACAGAGTGTTCCAGCCTCAGACAAAACGGGCGCCCAGCAGATCTGTCTGGAAGCTACGCGCGGTCTAATCGAGTTCAGACGTGGCGATGCAGCTGCGGGGCGGACTTACTATCAACGGGCACTAGCTCTGGCAAGACAGTTTCCCGATCGAAGAGTGTACTCGCAAGCCTTGCTCCACCTGGCTCTTGAAGAGCTGCGCGCTAGCGGTGAAGGCGGAAGGGCAATCGCAACCGCCGCACTCGACTGTGAGGACAAGTCATCCGCGACCCTTCAACTCAAGCAGTACGTAAAGGACCGCCTGAAGGAGCTAACGAGGTAACACCCTGGCTTGCTACGGCTTCACGAACTTCAGCATGAAGCGATCGCTCGTCCCGCGCCTCTCGCCCGCGACGCGCGGCGAGGTGCTCCACGTACGATCGTCGTTCGGGTTCCGCAGCGCGCTCGACGCGGCCTCGAGCTTGAACCCCGCCTTCTCGACTTCCTGAGTCAGGAACGACTCGTGGATGCGGTGCAGCTGGAGTGACTCGGGTCCGCTGCCGGGCTTCGCACTGTGGTCGACGATTCCGTAGGCGCCGCCTTTGCGGAGCGCACGGAAGACGATGGCGTTGATCTTGTCGCGGTCGAGGTTCTGCAAGACGAGGTCGTGGTAGTTCATGTTGATGACGACCAGGTCGAGCGAGCCGGCGGGCGCGGGCAGGAAGTCGTCCGCCATGTTCTTGTGCACGGCGACGACGTTCGCGAGCTCGGGTCGAGTGAGTCGGTCGGTCCACGCCTTCTCGATCGCTTGCATCTCGGGCGGGAAGATCGGCTCTTGCGAGTAGACTTTGCCCTTCGGGCCGACGGTCCGAGCGAGGAGTTCGGTGGTGTAGCCTCCGCCCGCGAAGAGGTCGGCGACTTTCATCCCGGGCGCGACGCCGAAGAACGCGAGCATCTGCTCGGGCAGGCGGCCGGCGTCGAGCGCCTTGTCGGCGTCGGGTCGATCGGGAGCACTCACTGCGGCGTAAATCGCAGCGGGGATCTTGTCGGGTGCGATCGGCGCGAACTGTTCGATCTTCGCCTCTCCGCTGAATGCCAGCGCGGCGATCACCGCGATAGAAAACGCTCTCATCACGCCCCGGCCCTCGCCTTCAGCCCGTGCTGCTTCATGCGCCAGACGAGTAACTCGATGCGATCCTGGCCGAAGAACGGCTCGCCCTGGAACGCCATCGTCGGCACGCCCCAGTGGCCGGCCTTGGCGAGCGCGTTCTGGTTCTCCTCGATCACGGCGTCGAGGCGCGCGGCTTCGCGCACCACCAGGGCGTCCATTTCCTCGAGGCTACAGCCCGCGCGCTTGGCGGCGTCGGCCAGGTGCGTGCCCTCGTTCCAGCCCTCGGTCCCGCCGAAGATCACGCGCGAGAGCTCGTCTAGGAACGCGAGGCCGCGGCCGCGCTCGCCGGCGAGCGCGCCCAGGCGCGTGAGGCGGTAGATGTACGGCTGGTCGGCGGCCACTTTGCGCGAGGGAAACTCCTGCACGATCGGGTCGGGGCGGGGCCAGGCGTAGGCCAGGCCGAGTGACTCGGCGATGCGCATCGTGTCGCGGAACAGGTAGGGCGGCCAGAGCGGGTTCATGCGGTCGAAGAAGCCGTCGATACGCACCGCGATCGGCAGCACCGGACGCACGTGCACGTCGAGGTCGTAGCGCTGCGCGAGCTCCACGAGCCGCGGCGTCGCCAGGTACGAGTACGGGCTGCGGAAGGACCAGAAGAGATCGATTTCGAGCGTCATGGTCCGGCCATCGTCTCAGATCCCGGTACGGATGTCTGTGCCACGCCGGTGCAGTTCGCCACTCGTCCGGAGGGGGTGCGACCACGGGCAACGGCGCGCGACCATGGCAACCTGACTCGTAAGTCGCCTCGGAAGGGTCCTACGGAATCCCAAGTTAATCCCAGGCAAGGCTTCCGTGCGTCGGAGTAGTCTCCGCTCGGAGAGTCGCTGCAGGACGCACCTGCATGCGGGGAACACTCGTGGACATCGCACAGCCGACAGACAAACATCCGGGGCACGCGGCCGAGGTGCGCGGCTGGGGCGACCTTGGCTAGCAACCGACCCCACGGCGTCAGGGTGGCCTGCATTCTGGTTGCAATCGTGGGAACCGCGGCATTGGCAACTCCGCTTCGAGCGTCTGCAGACTGCACAAAGGACTCAGACTGTAAGGCGGACCGAATTTGCGAGAATGGAACTTGCGCGAGCCCGCGGCCTACGAGCGGTGACGACGCTGATGATCGACCTTCCCGGGGACGTACTTCTCGACGTTCCTCACGTGAGGACGACCTTCCTTACTACTGCTGCATCCCTACTGGGCGATTCGGACCATTCCCGAACTACAGCACCCCTGCTGGCGGGCCGTGCTGGGTGGGGTCTGCATATGGACCGATACTGGGAACCACGTGTTTCTAGCTGAATAGGCTCCGATGTCTCTCGCTCGCCAGTCGAAGATCGAAAGGGTAACTGCCATGCCAGGCATCGGACCAGACAGCGCCCAGACCGCTTTTGTTGACTGGGGAATACCGGCATTCGGCGTTCTTCTCGTCGCCGGCACCTTCTTTTCGCTCTTCCACCCTATCGCGCGATCTCTTCTCGCGCGACCGGTAAAGCTCGATACCACGCCATTCAAGTTCGAGATCACAACGATGACGCTCCTCGTTCTGGTTGGCGTCGCTATGATCACTCCGAGCGTCTATCTCAGAATCTTCGACTATCGCGGAGAGCTCGACAGCAAACAGAAAAAGCTCGAAGACACCGAGCGTCGGCTCGAAGCTGTCGAAGGAGAGGCGGAGATCCCACTCACGCCGAATGTGATTTTGGAGTCGCTACCGGACGACACACCGGTGGACGTCTTGCAGGCAAAATACAAGCTGTACGGTCACGATCCAGCGTCCGCCGCTCTTCAGGTTGTCGCAGGAGGTAAGAAGGCCAGCGACGGAAGAATCGTCGGCGCTACTCAATACAAGATCAATATCCCGGGAATCAAGAAAGAGAGCGTCATCCAGCGAATCGAGGTGTACGAACCCTCGAGCGGAGCCAGATGGGAGTCCGATACGATCTTCGGTCCCCTCGAACCCGTTTACACGCTCCATCGGAAGGACCACTCAACACCCGCAAGCGCTCCGGCATCGCCCGCCGTGGGCCCGCCAGTGGCCTCGAGTTCCGTGGCTTCCCCGTGACGGGGTACTCCCGTCGCTCACGGCGAGTCGGCGGTTGCGACGAAGGACGGACCGTCGAACCACCCGCCACGAGTCGCGCGATTCGCATGTCGAATCCTCCACGCACGGAACGACGCGAGAGGCGACCTGGATATAGAGATCAGTGCGAAGCGCCGGCCTTCTCTTCATCCTCGGCGTGTTGCGCGAGCTGTGTCTGCAGATCTGAGAACGACCGCACCAATCCCCGCTTCAGTAGCGAGTCGTAGTGGAAGTCTGCACCGAGTACATAGAGCCAAACGACGCCTCCCTCGAGCTCAGTCACTCCACCGGACCAGACGAGCTTCCCCGTCTTGCGATCCTCAAGTCTCATCTCGAGGCGAAGCTCGCTTGAATAGGCCCCGGTCGGAAACCCGATCAGCCAGAGAAGCGGACCTTCGACCGACATGCCGTACGTGATCACCTTCGCGTCGCAACGCGTCGAGTGGAGCTGGCTCCGAAGCACGAGATCGCCGTCCGAAGGCCGATACCCGAAGAATGTCTCCTTGAACAAGCCCAGATTCTGGAGATCCTGCGCGATCGCCTTCGCGATGTCCTCCGATGGACGGAAGTTCCACACGCCGCTCGTCAGATGTCTCTCTGGCCCTTCCGGAGTGTCGAAGGTCATCCAACCAAAGGGCATCAGCGGGATGAGATAGAGGAAAAAGAGATTCGAGTTCTCGTTGGTGCGAAGGTCCTCGGTTGGCAGGACGACACTGACTTGGCGAGAACCGGCTCGCGAGCCACTGGCGCCTCTGGCCGGTAGGCCCATGACCGAGTGGAAGCGCAACCAGTCAGCACGCAGAGCGATAGACCCACTGCCGCTCCGGCACCCCGTGTTGGAGATGCGCGAACTCGAGGCAGCGCAGACATCGTCTCTCCTTGGCCGGAGCGATCCTACCACCAAACAGAAGAGAGACGAATCAGGTTCTCGAGCCGCGATCCTTCAAACAATCAAGACTGCTCGGGATGCTTGGAGAGATTGCGGCTCACGATCATTTCTGCGGCAATCTTCGTGGCGTATGACCTCGTCATCGTCTCGTCTCCTAGCTCTCGGTAGGCGGCTAGAAGTGCGTGACAGAGCAGGTTTCGTTCAAGCGTTTCCGCCGGGAACGACGGAAACGACTCCCCGTCCTCGACGGCGTGAAGCTCGCGGAGACCTTTAGCGACACACTCTCCGCCCGCGAGAGTCCTACCCCAGGAAGCGAGGACACGAAACATTGGCCGAGGATGAACCGGGCTGAACGCGCTGCAGAGATCGTGCTCCATCGCGTCGTAGTCACTCGGATCTTGTGATTGCAGTGCCAATGCGATCCTCTGCGGAGTTGCCTTCAGAGGGGAGGCCGGATCGCGAGCAAGCGAAGCCCTCTTCCGCAGGAATTGCCCCGTACTCCAGCGTCATCTTCAAGTCGAGGTCACTACGAATCTTGCAAAGCATGCTCGCTGTCCAGTAGTGGTGAATCGCGAGCTGAGTGTGAATGAGACATGCGGGATAAGTCAGAGCAGTCTGAGCCTGCCTCAGACGGTTCGCTCCAGCTTGGTAGTTCCCAAGGCCGACCCGTCGAAGCTGTAGCTGCACAGCGGTCGCCGAGACTCTCATGGCTCGTCGGACGAGGTGTGGCAACAGCTCGACTGGATCCATCTCCGCGTGACCGTCGATCCATAGCGCCGTCATGGCCTGGAGCTGAAGAAGAAGCATCTCCAAACTGAAGGATACGATTGGCAGTCGATGCGAAAACAGCACTGAGTCGAAGAGCCGCTGGCAAACCCCTTCTAGCGTCACAGCACCCTTCCGTAGTTGTACGGCGGCCTGTCTGAAGTCACTTCGTCCGGGAAACGCCTTTGACGGATCGCCGCACAGGAGGCGAGCCGCGGTTGCAAGGAGACCGGCATTCGAGCCTGGCGCTAGCAGTCCTTGACTGACTGCCTGCTTAACGTCTTCAACTAGTTGCGAAACAGTTGCCGTCAGCGTGGGGTACTCATCGAGATCCGGCAGCTCCATGATGAGGTCCTTCGGGCCGGTGGGCGGCTCATCGCGGTGCTCTCCAGGCGCGATGCTGATGTAGGCTGGTGGCTTTGCAATGTCTTGTTGGACTCGCCACCATACGCGGCGCCCATCGACGGCTCTCGGCCCGTTCGCCATCGCCTTCGCGATTTGCTGGCCGCGATCCGACTGCATCGTCGGCTCGATGGCGATAGCCGCTAACGCGTGGGCGAGTGCGACTTCATAGGCGCCGAGGATGAATTCTCCGCCGAACACCTCTGCCTTCATGGCTTCCGGGTCAGCGTGTCTCGGAGCGCCGCGGAGAGCTCTCCCGCGCGTTCGCGAGCTAGCTCGTCGGGCATGCCGAGTGAACGCAAGACGGCCGCGAGCTCCCGGGTTGCCGCGGCCGATTTCTGTTGCTCCAAGAGCCGCGGCTGAATGCTTGAGCTCCATGACTCCATCAACTCAGTGAGATATCGGTGAGTTTCCTTGAGCTGGGCCGTCGCGACTGTCGAAACATCCTGGAGCAGGACACCGAAGGCGTCTCGAAGCTTCTCTCCCAGCTCCTCGGCGCCGAGGAAGCCCTTGAAGAAGGCAATGCCGCACGCGAGCGCTACCGCTTGAGGGATATTGGGGTCAATCTGGTGGCGTTCGCCTGTCTCGTCGAAGCGGTAGTATGCATCGGTTCCGAGGCTGAGCTTGATGACGTCCAGGAACGCTCGTGAGTCAACCAACTCCGATGTCTCCCATCTGACTGGCATGATACCAGCGAGGAAGAAACGAGAGGGAGCGAAATTTCGCCTATGACTCAGGGTCACCTCGCTGGATTGCAGAACTCGAGGTTGGCGAGATCCCTAGATCGCCAGCGTGGGATCGCAGCTCGTTACAGAATCTCCGCCCCTGGCGCGTCGAAGTCGAGCGCGTGACCCGCGCCGGCGACGACTTGGATCTCGGTCCCACCGGCGAGTCCCTGCGCGAAGCGCTTCGCGTAGCTCGCGGGGACGACGCGGTCCTCCGCGCCCCAGACGAGCTTCACGGGGCAGGTGACTCGGTGGAGGCGCTTCGCGAGGCCCAGCTCACCGAGCGGCCAGAGCAGGCGCGAGGCGGACTCGGTGGCGCGGGCCTGGAGGATCGCCCACTCGGTCGCGTCGTCGGCCGAGAGACTCGCGGGCGGAGTGAGTCGCTCCTTCGCGAACTCGGCGGGCTTTGTCGAGAACAGCGGCGCGATCTCGGGCGCGCGGCGCGCCCACGGGTCGGCGGGCGGCTCCGCCTCGTCGTAGAGCCCCAAGGGCGCGATCAGCACCAGGCTCTTCACCGAGGCGCGTGAGAACGCGGCGACTTCGGCGGCGAGCATGCCGCCGACCGAGTGACCGACCAGCGCGCGGCCGTCGAGGCCCGAAGCTTCGAGCAAGTCGAGCATGCAGATGACCCAGTCCGGGAGTGAGTCGAGCTGCTTGTGCAGGAGCCCCCCGCCCGGGAAGCCGGGCAGCGAGGGCACGATCACGCGGCGCCGCTCCGCGAGCTTGTCGAGAAACGGCGTCCACGCGAGCAAACCCCCGAGCCCGGCCAAGTAACCGAGCGGCTCGCCAGTACCCTTCTCCCAAATGCGAATCTGCTCGCCGCCGATGCGGACATAGCTCTCCTTCACGCCGGCCGCAGTCATCGCACCACCACCGAGCGCGGGTTCGAGCGCTCCTCGCGCGGCAGCGGCTTCGGCCACCAGCGGTTCTCCCACTTGTCCTCGAACAGACCCTTCAGCTGCGGCGCGACGCGCTTCGCGAAGAGCTCCGTGTTGTAGAACGCGGTCTCCTTGTTCATGTTGCCGAACTGCAGAAGCATCATGAGCTGGCCGACGTTCATGTTCACCGCGACCTCGCGTAGCTTCTCGGCGACTTCGTCGGGGCTGCCGATGATCACGTAGCCTTTGTCGACGATCTCCTCGAACGGCGGCGGGCCGAAGGCGACGGCGTCCGTGGCCTTGTTCGCGGCGGCGACGACCTGCGACGAGACACGCGCGCGGATCGTGGCTTCGCTCGAGTAACCCGCGGGGTTCGCGTAGCGCGCGTCGACGTGCAGACAGCGGTTGAAGAAATACTCGGCCGGCTCGCGGTAGAGCTCGAGCGCTTCCTTCTTCGTCTCCGCCACGCCGACGAACTGCAGGAAGCCGGCGCGGAACGGATTGCGGTCCTTGCCGAGTCGGTCCATCTCGTTCCAGAAGCCCTCCATCGTGGCCTGGCCGAGCTTGTAACCGAAGTAGGAGAGATACGCGTAGACGTAGTCCATCTCGGCGCACCAACGCCACGTCTCGACCGAGCCGCCACCGGGGATCCAGACGGGCGGGTGCGGCTTCTGCAGCGGGCGCGGCCACGGGTTCACGTAGCGCAGCTTGTTGAAGCGGCCGTTCCACGCGAACGTGTCGGGCTCGGTCCACGACTTGATGATCAGGTCGTGCGCCTCGAGATACTTCTCGCGTAGCTGACTCGGGTTCTGGCCGTACGCGAAGCAGGTGTCCATGGGCGTGCCGACCGGGAAGCCGGCGACGAGGCGTCCGCCCGAGATGCAGTCGAGCATCGCGAACTCTTCCGCGACGCGTGTCGGCGGGTTGTAGAGCGCGAGTGAGTTGCCCATGACCACGATCGCGGCGTCGCGCGTGCGGCGCGCGAGAGCCGCGGCAATGAGATTCGGCGACGGCATGAGCCCATACGCGTTCTGGTGGTGCTCGTTCACGCACACGCCGTCGAAGCCGATCTCTGCGGCAAACTCGAGCTCGTCAATGAAGTCGTTGTACATCGTGTGCGCCTTGGCGGGATCGAACAGGCGCGAATCGATGTCGACCCACACCGACGGGTGCTTCTTGGTGAAGTCGTCGGGCAGATCCGTGTACGGCATCAGATGGAACCAGAGAAGCTTCATCGGTGTACCTCTCGGGGGACGGCCGTCCCCGCCAGGTTGTGAAGTGAGTCGCGCAGCAGCGCGCGAGCGCGCTCGAAGCCGAGACGCTCGTCGAAGAACGCCGACGTGGAAAGCCCGACGATCAGCGCGTAGCCGGCCTCGGCGGCGTCTTCCGCCGAGAGACCCGGCGCGCGCCCGACCGCCGCGAAGGTGTGCGCGAGCCAGCCTTTCACCATGTGATCGAATTGCACCTTCGTGGCGTGCAGCGTCTTGTCGTGCACCGCGAGGCCGAAGAACTCGAGCGTGATGCCGAGGTCGTTCTTGTCGAGCAGCTTTCCGCCGAAGAAGTATTCGGCGACCTTCACGAGGCGCTGCTCGCATGGCGCGTCGTCGAGCGCGGCGAGGCCGGTCATGATCTGCGCGGTCACGGCCTCGAAGCACGAGTTCAGGATCTCTTCCTTGCCCTTGAAGTAGTAGAGCAGGTGACTCGGCGTCATGTGCGCCGCGCGCGCGACGTCGGCCAAGCTGGTCGCCGCGAAGCCGCGCGCGAGCATGCGCTCGCACAGCGCCGCGACGATCTGGTCGCGTCGCGACTTCTGACTCAGCATCTTCTGCGCGCTCACTTGCCCTTCCAGAGCGGCTTCCGCTTCTCCGCGAACGCCTTCGGCCCCTCGACGAAGTCGTGACTGCGCACCATCTCGCCGATCGCGGGATAGCGCGAGTTGTCGGTTGCCTCCTTCAAGTCGGCGACGTTCAAGCTGCCCATCACCGTCTGCTTGCTCGCGCGGATCGAGACCGGCGAGCATTCGAGAATCTGCTCCGCCCACTGGCGCGCGCGCTTCATGAGCTCCTCGTGCGGCGCGACGTCGGTGACGAAGCCGAGCTCCTTCCCTTCCTGCGCCGATACGCGCCGGCCGGTGAGGATCATGCCCATCGCCTGCTTCAGCGGCACCATGCGCGGCAGCCGCTGCAAGCCGCCCGCGAGCGCCGCGAGCCCGACGCGCGGCTCGGGCAGCGCGAACAGCGCCTTCTCCGCCGACGCGATGATCAAGTCACACGCGAGCGCGATCTCGAAGCCGCCGCCCATCGCGACGCCGTTCACCGCCGCGATCACCGGCTTGGTCATGCCGAAACGCGCAGTGAGTCCCGCGAAGCCCTTCTCGGGTTGGCCGCGCATGTCGCCGCCGGTCGCCTGGTGCTTCAGGTCGTTGCCGGCCGAGAACGCGCGGTCGCCGGCGCCGGTGATGATGCCGATCCAGAGCAGGGAGTCGGCTTCGAACTCGTCCCACGCCGCCGACAGCTCGCGATTCGCCGCTGGGTGCAGCGCGTTCATCACGTCGGGCCGGTTCATCGTGACGGTGAAGATGTGCCCGTCGCGCTCGGTCTTGCAGAACTCGGGCATCCCTACCCTCCCGCTTTGAACGCCATTCTACATCCCCGGTCGGGTACGATGCGCGCGCCCGCGGCGCCTCGCGCGCGGGTGGGAATGGAGATGCGATGAAGCTCGACGAGCTATTTTCGGTGAAGGGGAAGGTCGCCCTCGTGACGGGCGGCACGCGCGGCATCGGGTTCATGATCGCGCGCGGGTTCGTGGAGAACGGCGTGCGCACGTACATCTGCTCGCGCAAGCAGGACGCATGCGCAGAAGCGGAGAAAGAGCTCGCGAAATTCGGCGAATGCCATGCGATCCCCGCCGATCTCGCGACCCTGGACGGCGCAGCCGTCGTGGTGCGCGAGCTCGAGGCGCGCGAGGCGGGGCTACACATCTTGGTGAACAACGCGGGCTCGAACTGGGGCGCGCCGCTCGACCAATTCCCCGAGGCCGGCTGGGACAAGGTCATGGATCTGAACCTGAAGTCGATCTTCTTTCTCACGCGTGACCTCCTGCCGCTCTTGCGCAAGGCCGCGACGCACGCCGACCCGGCGCGCGTGATCAACATCGGCTCGATCGACGGGCTGCACGTGCCGCTGCTCGAGACCTACGCGTACTCCGCCGCGAAGGCCGCGCTGCACCACATGACGCGCGTGCTCGCGCGCAAGCTCGCGCCGGAGAACATCAACGTGAACGCGATCGCGCCCGGGCCGTTCGAGAGTCAGATGATGAAGGCGACACTCGACCGCTTCGGCGAGATGATCAAGAAGCAGAACCCGCGCGGCCGCATCGGTGAGCCCGAAGACATGGAAGGCACCGCGATCTATCTGGCCTCGCGCGCTTCCGCGTACGTGACCGGCACCGTGCTGGCGGTCGACGGCGGGAGCGTGACCACGATTTGATCGCGCTCGACGACGCGGCCCTGCCCGCGTGGCTCGAGGCGCGCGGCGTGCTGCGCGCGGCCGGCGCGCGCGTCGAGGCCGCGGGCGACGGGAACATCAACTGGGTGCGGCGCGTGATCGCCGCCGACGGCGCGCGCGTGGTCGTGAAACAGGCGCGCCCCGCGCTGGAGCGTTTTCCCCAGTATCAGGTCGACACCGCGCGCATCGTGTTCGAGGCGCGCTACGGGGCGGTGTTGCGGCGCACGGTGCCTGGACAGGCGCGCGTACTGCCGAAGCTCGTGCTCTTCGACGAGCCGGATCGCGCGCTGGTGATGGAGGACGTGAGTCCCTCCGAGAGACTCGACGCGCTGCTCGACAGCGGACGCGCCGAGCCCGCGACTCTGTTCGCGCTCGGCGAGTTTCTCGGCGCCGTGCATCGCGCGACGGCGAACGAGGCGCCGCTGCTCGCGCCCGAGTTCGCGAACGACGAGATGCGCCGGCTGCACGGCGAGCACGTCTTCAGCCTGCCCTTCGAGCCCAACGACTTTCCGATCGAGCCGCGGCTGCGCGCGCTCGCGGACGAAGCGCTGGCCAAAGCGCGGGTGCGCGCGGCAATCGCCGAGTTGCGCGCGCGCTACTACGAATCACGCGAGTCACTCGTACACGGCGACGTGCAGGCCGGGAACGTGCTGGTGCAGGGCGAGCGACCGCGCCTGCTCGACGCCGAGATCGCGCATGTCGGCGATCCCGCGTTCGATCTGGGCCAGGTATTCGCGCACGTGCACGTGCATCGCGTGCGCGCGCGCGACGCGAGCGCGTGTGAGGCATGTGAGAAGGCGCTGGTCGACGGCTACGCGCCGGAGCGCCCGGTGCTCGCGCGCGCGCGGCGCTATGCGGGGGTCGAGATCCTGCGCCGCGCGATCGGCGCCGCGCGCCTCGTCCTGCTCGGCACGACGGCGCGCGCCGAGCGCGCTCTCGAGCTCGGTACCGCGCTGCTTTCGGGCGAGTAAGATCTAGAGGACATGCCCCGAGATCTGCCCCCCACGGCGGCGCTGCGGGCCTTCTCGTGCGCCGCGCGCACGCTCAGCTTCAAGGACGCGTCCGTCGAGCTGCATCTTTCGCCGTCGGCTCTCTCGCGCCAGATCCAGGGGCTCGAGGAGCATCTGGGTGTGCGCCTGTTCCGCCGCTTGAACCCCGGCCTCGCGTTGACCGACGAGGGCCGGCGCTATCTCGCGAGCGTCGACGCCGTGCTCGAGAGACTCTTCGCCGCGCAGGAGGCGTTCGCGCCGAAGCTGCGGCCGCTGCGCGTCTCGGCGCTCGAGTCTTTCAGCGCGAGCTGGCTCGTCCCGAATCTGCCCGACTTCGAGCGCGCGCATCCCGACGTCCAGCTCGAGATCGAGGCGACGCTGCGCTACGCAGACTTCGCGCGCGACGCCGTCGACGTCGCGATCCGCTTCGGCCGCGGCCCGTGGGAGGGCTTGCACGCCGAGCCGCTCGTCGAGCTCGACTTCTTTCCGGTGTGCAGCCCCGCGCTCGCCGCGGGCGACGACCCGCCGCTGCGTGCGCCCGCGGACCTCGCGCGCCATACACAGATTCATGTCGAGCAGACTCCTGGCGCGTGGCCGGCGTGGCTGCGCGCGGCCGGAGTCGAAGGGCTCCAGCCGCGGCGCTCGGTGACCTACGACCACGTGGCCATCGCGCTCGCCGCAGCCGAGTCGGGCCAGGGCGTCGCCCTCTCGACTCCGATCCTGTGCGAGCGCCGGCTGCGCGAGGGCCGATTGGTCCGGCCGTTCGAGAAGAGCGTTCGCTCTGCAGAGACTTACCACTTTGTCTGCCGCCCCGAGGACCTGGGCGATCGGCGCGTCGCGGCGCTGCGCGACTGGCTCGTGACTCGGCTTGCGTCCGCTGCAACCGCAGGTGAGAAATGAGCGTTTGCGGGGGCTCACACGCGACGCGAATGTCCGGGCATGCAACAGCTGACGTGTGTCGAGAAGGGCAAGCTCGAGTGGCGCGACGTTCCGGAACCGCGGCTCGCCGCTGACTGCGAGGCGCTGATCCGGCCGCTCGCGGTCGCGCGCTGCGACATCGACCGCTTCCTCGTCTCGGGCGCGTTCCCGATCAAAGTCCCGTTCGCGCTCGGGCACGAGAGCGTCGCGGTCGTGACCGCGCTGGGCGACGGCGTGCGCGGTCTCTCGCTGGGCCAGCGGGTCGTCGTGTCGTTCCAAGTGAGCTGCGGCGCGTGCGGTCGCTGCCGCGCGGGACTCACGGCGCTGTGCGAGAAGCTGCCGGTGCTCTCCGACTATGGAATGCAGCCGCTCTCCGGGGTCGAGTACGGCGGGATGCTCTCCGACGTCGTGCGCGTGCCGTTCGCCGAGGCGATGCTCCAGCCGATCTCGCCGTCCCTCGATCCCGCCGCGCTCGCGAGCGTCTCGGACAACGTACCCGACGGCTATCGCACAGTCGCGCCCCACCTCGCCGCGCGGCCGGGCAGCGAGATCCTGATCGTGAGTCACGGCACGCCGAGCATTCCGCTCTACGCGGCGCAGGCGGCGCTCGCACTGGGCTCGAGCCGCGTGCAGTTCGCGAGCGTCGATCGCGAGTCACTCGCGCTGGCCGAGAAGCTCGGCGCGCAGCCGATCGAGACGGACTTCAGCGTGAAGCCGCGCACGTACCCGATCGTCGTCGACGCCGGCGTGACGCAAGCGGGCCTCAACTACGCGCTGCGCGCGACCGAGCCCGAGGGCGTGTATCAGAGCGCCAGCTTCTACCCCGGGCCGCCGATTCCCCTGCCGCTCGGCCGCCTGTACACGCTCGGCATCCGCTGCTTCATCGGCCGCTGTCACGCGGCGGCGCTCCTGCCCGAGGTCGTCGCCCTGATCGAGGCTGGCCGCCTGCGCCCTGAAGCCGTCACGACTCGGATCGTGGACTGGGACGCGGCTGCCGACGCGTGGCCCGAACCCGCGATCAAGCTCGTCGTGCGTCGGGGCCAGTAGCCTGGTGTAAGCTGCGCCTCCCGATGGAGGCGAGCGAGGCGGTCGAGATGGTTCCGGTGGACGCGGTCGACGCCGCCCTACGAAACGAAGCCGCGTTCGCGCTCGAAGTGCGGCGCAATCTGCGGCGCAACTACATCGCGCACCTCTTCCACGGCCTGTTCGGCCAAACGGGCTTCCGGCTGGTCACCGCGCCGACGTTCATCCCCCAGTACGTGCACACGATCTCGGGCGGCTCGGCGATCTGGGTGGGAATCGCGCGCTCGGCGCAGTCACTCGGGCAGTGTCTCTCGCCGCTGTTGTCGGCGACGGTGATCGAGCACCGCCGAAAGGTGCTGCCGGTCGCCCTGCGCATCGGCAGCTTGGTGCGGCTGCAAGTGCTCGGCATGGCGCTGGCGGGCTTCTTCCTCGGCTCGGGCCAGAACCTGGCCGCGGTCTGCGTGTTTCTCGGCCTGTTCGGTTTCTTCATGGGCATGCAGGGAGTCACCTTCAACTTCCTGATGGCCAAAGTGATCCCGGTCGAGGTGCGCGGCCGGCTCTCGGGTCTGCGCAACGCGCTCGCGGGCATCACGTCGTCGAGCGTCGGGTATCTCTCGGGCGCCTACTTCGTGCAGCACGACACACTCGGGAACGGCTACGCGACCACGTTCCTGGTCGCGTTCCTGCTGACCGAGATCGGCCTCTTGATGATGTGGTTCATCCGCGAGCCCGAGTCACCCGGCGTGCGCGAGCGCATGGGAGTCACGACGCGGCTGCGCGACCTGCCGCCGCTGGTGCGCGCCGACCCGAACTTCGGCGTGTTCCTGTTCGCGTGCGTGCTCGGCAGCCTGGGCCGGATCGCCATGCCGTACTACGTGCTGTACGCGGGCGAGCGGCTGCACATCGGCGGCAGCGAGCTCGGCGTATTGACCGCCGCGTTCCTGCTCTCGTCCACGGTGCTGAACCTGTTCTGGGGCTCGGTCGCGGATCGCATGGGCTTCCGCGCGGTGTTTCTCGGCTCGCTCGGCGTCTGGATCGCGGGCACGCTCGCTCTACTCAAGGCAGACACCTTCTTGGGTGTCGTCGGCGTCTTCGTCGCCGTCGGCACCGGCTCGGGCGGCTTCATGATGGGACAGCAGAATCTGGTGCTCGAGTTCGGCCGGCGCGAGGACTTGCCGCTGCGCATCGGCGCCGCGAACTCCACGACCGAGGCGATGGGGGTGATCGCGCCGCTCGCGGGCGGAGTCATCGCCACGCGCTACTCGTTCGCGGCGGTGTTCGCGTGCGCGATCGTGTTCAAGCTCGCCGCGGCCGCACTGATCCAGCTCCGTTTGCGCGAGCCGCGCCAGACGGCTGCCTGACGCTAGACTTTTGATCGTGTCGCCGCTGACTAGACTCGCCGTCGTTCTCTGCGCGTCGTGGCTCGCGCTCGTGCCGCGCGCTCGAGCCGACCTCGCACCGCCTCCGACGCCGGCGCCCGAGGAGGTCAGCACCGCCGCGGCGACGATCGCCGCCCCGGAGATCGTGACTCGCGCCGAGGAGGCGAAGGCGCTCGTGCGCCGCATCGCCGAGCAGACCTCCGACGACGGCGTGCAGCGCGAGATCGAGGAGAAGCTCCCGGAGACGGCGAGGAAGCTGCGCGAGCGTACGGCGCGCGCCGACGAGATGCTCGAGCTCTCACCGACCTTCGACGCGGTGAACGACCTCAGCAACGAGTGGCGCGCGCGCGCGCAGAGACTCGCCGACTGGCGCCTCGCGCTGACGAAGAGTGCGCAGCTGATCGAGACCGACCTCGTGCTCCTGCAACAGGAGCGCGTGGTCTGGGAGCGGACGCGCGATGCGCCCGAGGCGGCCGCGCTCCCGCTCGGGACGCGCGCGCGCGTGAACGAGACGATCGAGGCGCTAGCGCACGCCGAGCACACGGTGCAGCGCCAGCGCAGCTCGATCCTGACTCTGCAGAACGAGGTCGCCGGGGAGGAGCTCGTCGTGCGCGCCATGGTCGACCGCGTCGCGAAGCAGCGCGACGACCTCGACAAGCGTTTGTTCCTGCGCGACGCGCCACCCCTCTGGAGCCTGCAAGCCTACGCGCCGTCGGGTGACTCGACATTCGTGCCCGAGAAGATGCGCGCCGCGGTCGAGCGCAAGCTCGATCTGCTCCAGGAGTTCGCGAGTCTTTCCCTCTCGCGCCTCGAGCTCGAAGCGCTGTTCTTCGCGCTCGTGCTCGGCGCGCTGCTGCTCTCGCGCCGGCGCGTGCTCGCGTCCCCAGAGGTGCAGACCGACCCCGCCCTCGCGGTGCCGACGCGAATCTTCGACCGGCCGATCTCCGCGGCGCTCGTCGTGTCGATCGCGTGGGCGGCGTGGCTCTTGCCGCGCGCGCCGGGCGTTTTGGCGGAGGCGGAAGCGCTGGTCCTACTCGTTCCGGTGTTGCGACTCCTGCCGACGGAGCTCTACGGCGAGCTGCGGCCCGGGCTCATCGGCCTGGCGCTGCTCTTCGTTGTCGGCTCGGCGCGCGGGTTCTTCTCGCTCGTGCCGACGGTGGAGCGCTTCCTGCTCCTGCCCGAGACACTCGGCACGCTCGCGCTTCTCTACTGGCTGCAGCGCCCCGAGCGCGCGCAGCGGTTCCGGAGGATCGGCGTGTTCGGCCCCTTGGTGGCGCCCGCGGCGCGCGTCGCGCTCGCGCTCTGCCTGGGCGCGGTGCTGTGCAACGTGCTCGGGCTCGTGCTTCTCTCGCGCCTGCTGTTGCGCGGCATCCTCGCGAGCATCTACGGCGCGGTCGCGATCTACGCGCTGCTGCGTTTCGCGAGCGGCGTAGTGACTGCGCTGCTGCGCAGCGAGCCTGTGCGCCGCCTGAGACTCGTGCGCGACCACGGCGAGCTGGTACGGCGGCGCGCGCTCGCGATCCTACACTGGGTCGGCGCGATCGCTTGGGTGCTCAGCTCGCTGCGCGTCGTCGGGCTACAGGACAATCTGACCTCCGCAGTCACGAGCGTGCTGAGCGCGAGACTCGAAGTCGGCGCGCTGTCCGTCAGCCTCGGCAACGTCATCGCGTTCTTCTTCACGATCTGGTTCACGATCCAGATCTCGCGCTTCCTGCGTTTCGTGCTCGAGCAAGACGTGCTGCCCCGCATCGAGCTGCCGCGCGGGGTGCCCGCGGCGATCTCTACGGGCGCGCACTACGCGATCCTCGCGGCGGGCTTCGTCATCGCGATCGGCGCGGCCGGCGTCGACCTGTCGAAGTTCGGCCTGGTCGCGGGCGCGCTCGGCGTCGGGATCGGTTTCGGCCTTCAGAACGTCGTAAACAATTTTGTGTCGGGTCTGATTCTTCTGTTCGAACGACCGGTGCAGACCGGCGACATGATCGAGGTCGGCACGCTGCAGGGCGAGGTCCGGCGCATCGGCATCCGCTCGAGCACCGTGCGCACGTTCGAGGGCGCGGACGTGATCGTGCCCAACGCGAGTCTCATCTCCGAGAGAGTCGTGAACTGGACGTTCAGCGATCGCACGCGCCGCATCGATCTTCCAGTCGGCGTCGCGTACGGCTCGGACCCGACGAAGGTGATTGCGCTCTTGGTCGCGACCGCGCGCGGGAGCTCCGAGGTGCTGTCACTCCCCGAGCCGGTCGCGCTCTTCGTCGGCTTCGGCAACAGCTCGCTCGATTTCCAGCTGCGCGTCTGGTGCCGCTTCGAGCTCGGACCGCGCGTGAAGAGCGAGCTCGGCATCGCGCTGCACGCTGCGCTGCGCGGCGCGGGCATCGAGATCCCGTTCCCGCAACAGGACGTGCACCTGAAAGTGGAGCCGCCGGGGTCCTGACTGGCTTGTCCGAACGGACAGGCTTTGTTGAAAGTTCAAGGCGCCGCGTGGTACAGAACCGGGGTCGTACCCGAGCCGCCTACCGGATTGGGCGCGCTCCAACAGGAAGAGAACATGCTGGAAAACGTTGAACGTCCTCCGCGTCGCTCGCGCGCCGAGTCGAAGGAAGCCACGCGCCAGGCTCTGCTCGAGGCGGGACTCGCGGAGCTGATCGAGCACGGTCTCGACGTGCCGAGCCTCGACGCCATCTGCGCCCGCGCCGGTTACACGCGCGGTGCGTTCTACGTGCACTTCAAGGACCGCGAGGACTTCTTCGTGGCCGTCATGGACTGGGCATTGTCGGGCATCCTGCTCGGCGTCGTCGGTGCGAATGGGCACACGGACCTGCGCTCCGCCGTGTCGCGCTTCGCCAGCTACATGAGCCATCGTGAGTGGCCGGTCGTCGGGAAGTATCCGCTCGCATCGCATCGCCTGATCGAAGCGATCTCGCGCTCGGAACAGCTCAAGGCGCGCTGGGCCGAGGTGTTTCGCAAGATCGTCGAGGGAATGGCGGCGTTGATCGCGCGCGCGCAGGAGCGCGGCGAGGCGCGCAAGTCGCTGAACCCGCACGATGCGGCCGAGGCGATCGTGACCATGGGACTCGGCGCGATGGGCCTGCAGGACACGGGTGTCACCCGCCCCGAGAGCCAACTCATCGCTTCGGTCATGGCGCTGCTCAGCGAGTAGTCCGCGCCGACGCCACGGCCCTGGCGGCGCAGGCGAATTTCAGTTGGAATCCGCCCCGCATGAGGGTCGGGGGGATGCTTGCGGGGCTGTTCGTCGCGCTGGCTACCGGCGCGCGGGCGGAGTCCATGGTGATCCTCGGGCAGAGCATCGCGCCCGGCGAGACACGGCGCCTCGCGCTGCCGGTCGGCGAGTCGGTCGGCGGCGAGGTCTCGACCCCGGTGATCGTGGTCGCAGGTGAGCGCCCCGGCCCGGTCGTGTGTCTCACCGGCGGCATCCACGGCGACGAGCTGAACGGAGTCGAGGTCGTGCGGCGCTCCGTCGAGGGCGCGAAGCCGGCGGAGCTGCGCGGAACACTCGTCGGTGTACCCATCGTGAATCTGGCCGCGTTCCGCCGCGGCTCGCGCTATCTGCCGGATCGCCGCGACCTGAACCGCTTCTTCCCGGGCAGCGCCCGCGGCAGCTCGGCGGCGCGCTTGGCAAGGCGACTCTTCGACGAAGTGGTGCGGCGCTGCAACGCGGTCGTCGACGTGCACTCGGGCTCGTTCCACCGCACGAACCTGCCGCAGGTGCGCGGTGACTTGCGCAAGCCCGAAGTGCTGCGCCTGGCCAAGACGTTCGGCAGTCAGCTCGCGATTCACAACGAGGGCCGCGCGGGAACCCTGCGCCGCGCGGCGACGGATGCGGGGATTCCGGCGATCGCCTACGAAGCGGGCGAACCCATGCGCTTTCAAGAGGACGCCATCGACCGCGGCGTGCGCGGCGTACAGCAGCTGCTCGTCGGGCTCGACATGCTGCCGCCGACCGGCGCCGCCACGCCGGCGCCGGCGATCTACTTCCGCTCGCGCTGGGTGCGCTCGGACGAGGGCGGGATCCTCTCCGCGCGCGCGCGTCTGGGCGACGTGGTGCAGCGGAACCAAGTGCTCGGCACGGTCTTCGACCCGATCTCGAATCAGAAGTCCAAGATCCGCGCGCCCGAGCAGGGCCGCGTGATCGGCGTCGCGCTCGATCAGCTCGTGATGCCCGGCTACGCCGCATTCCACATCGCGAGCGAGGGCGCGCCCGAGAACGGCGCCGCGCCGCCGGCCGCCGCGCTGCCCAGCGTTGACGACGGGACGGACCCGACCCGCGCCGAGCTCGAGGAGCGTCCCGATTAGCAGCGGGGCTCGCGCGTGAACCGCGGCGCCGCGCTCACCGGCAGTCTTCTGGTCGCGACCGGCCTGTCGATCTTCGCGTGGAAGACGCTGGTCCTACACCTTCCGGTGTTGCCCTCGAACGTCGAGAACCTGTGGCGCGTCGAGCTCGAGATCGACGCGCGCGGCTCGGGGCAGCGCGGCAGCGTGCGCGCGTCGCTGCCCGACTCCGACTCACAGCAGGAGATCTTCGACGAGCGCCAGACCAACGACCGGCTGGTGTTCACGATCCGCACCGAGAAGACCGGCCAGCGCCTCGGCGTGTGGAGCGGGAAGTTCGACGGCGTGCACAACCTGTCGCACGCCTTCCGCGTGCAGCTGGCCGAGGAGCCTCTGCCGCTGCCGACGGAGCTGGCTCTGGAGCCGCCGAAGGACGTCGTCGACTCGTACCTCCATTCGAGCGGGCGTTTTCCGTCGGACGCGCCCGAGATACGCGACCTGCTCGCGAATCTCGGGCCGCCCAACCCGTCCGACCCTCTGGGCCAGATGCGCGTGCTGCTCGGCTACGTCACCGACGAGATACTCACGGCGAACACCGGCAGCGACGACGCGCTGCTGACGCTCGCCGCGGGCGAAGGGAGTCAGGTCGGAAAGGCGCGGCTGCTGGTCGCGTTGTTGCGCGCCGCGGGCTATCCGGCGCGGATCTCGGCGGGGCTGCGCCTGCACGCCGACAAGGAAGCGCGCGAGGCGATCTGGGCCGAGGCGTGGGTGGGCGGCGCGTGGATCGCGCTCTCGCCGTCGCTCGGCTTCTTCGGCGCGCGCCCGCCGGACCTGCTCCTGCTGCGCACCGGCAGCTCGACCTTGGTCGAGGAGACCGGCCTCGATGCGCTCTCGTTTCGCTATCGCGTGCTGCGCGAGTCACTCCGCGCGAACGAGGTGGCCTCCTTCATGGTGCCGTCGAACCCGCTCTTGGCCGCGATCTCGCTGTACCGTCTGCCCGTCGGCTCGCAGTCTGCGCTGCGCATCCTGCTCGTGTTTCCGATCGGGGCGCTGATCATCGCGCTGATTCGGAACATCATCGGCGTACGCACGTTCGGCACGTTCATGCCGCTGCTCATCTCGCTCGCGCTGCGCGAGCTGCCGCTCACGCTGGGCCTCGCGCTCGTGGGCTCGGTGATCGCGCTCGGCATCGTGTCTCGCTTCCTGCTCGAGCGCCTGCAGCTCTTGCTGGTGCCGCGGCTCGGCGTGCTGTTGTGTCTCGTCGTGCTCGCGATCACCGCGCAGTCACTGCTCGGCCGGACATACGAGGTGAAGAACCTGTACGCGAGCGTGCTCTTCCCGGTGGTCATCATGACGATGCTGATCGAGCGCTTTTCGATCACGACGGCGGAAGAGGGGCTGCCCGCGGCGGTGCGGCGCCTCGCGACCTCGACCGCCGCGGCGGTCTGCGTCTACCCGATCTTCCGCATAGCGGCGCTCGAACACTTGATGTTCGGCTTTCCCGAGCTCGTGCTCTCGGTCATGGGGGTGCTCGTCTGGATCGGCGGCTACACGGGCTACCGCGCGTCGGAGCTGTGGCGCTTCCGCAGCCTCGCGCGCGGACGCGACGAGGAGCCGCGGTGATCATCTCCGCTCGCCTGCGCGCGCTGGGCGTGCTCGGCATGAACCGACGCAATGGCGTGTACACCTCGCGCTGGAACCAGCGCATGCACTACCCGAGCGTCGACGACAAGCTCGAGACGAAGCGCTTGTTGCGCGACGCCGGAATCGCGACCGCGCCCGTGCTCGCGGTGGCGCGCCTGCACTCCGAGGTGCGCCGCATGCTGCACGATTTGGACTCCTACGCTTCGTTCGTCATCAAGCCCGCCCACGGCGCGATGGGAAACGGAATCCTGGTCGTGCTCGAACGCGACGGTGACTGGTTCATGAAGACGGGCGGACAATGGGTCGATCGGCGCGCGCTCTCCTATCACTCCGAGAGCATCATCTCGGGCGCGTATGCGCTCGGCGGTCAGCCCGACGTCGCGTTCGCCGAGGAGCGGCTGCAAGCGCATCCGGACCTGCGCGCGATCACGGCCGAGGGCGTGCCCGACGTGCGCGTCGTCGTGTATCGGGGCGTGCCCGTGATGTCGATGACGCGTCTGCCGACGCGGCGCTCGCGCGGGCGCGCGAACCTGCACCAGGGCGCCGTCGGCGCCGGCGTCGAGCTGGATTCCGGAGTCACGAACTTCGCGGTCTGCGACGGGCGCTCGGTCGACGTGCATCCCGACACGCAGCAGGCCGTGCTGGCGCGCGCGATTCCCGAGTGGGAGCGCGTGCTCGAGATCGCGGTGCGCGCGAGTGATCAGACTCGGCTCGGCTACGTCGGCGCGGACGTCGTGATCGACGCGGAGCACGGGCCGCTGGTGCTCGAGCTGAATGCGCGGCCGGGTCTCGCGATCCAAATCGCGAACCGCGCGGGGCTCGTGCCGCGCCTCACTGAGGTCGACCGCAGCGTGCGTCCCGACATGCATTGGAGCGATCGGATCGCGCTCGCGCGCGACATCGCGCGCCGCGCGCGCGGAGGCTCACTCCAGTGAGAGTTCGGCCGCTGCTCAGCTTCGCGCTCTTCGCGGCCTTCGCGCTCCAGGGCGGGGCAGCCGCGCAGGAAGTCGCGCCCAAGCATCCGCGTTACGACCTCCACGTCGAGGCGCGCATCGTGCCGACCGAACGCGCGGCGCACGTCACGCTCGAAGTGGGCAAGGGCGCGGAGAACCTGCTCGAGCTGCGCTTCCGCATCGACCCGAAGCGCCAACTCTTGTTTCGCGGCGACGGCGAAGTGCGCACCGAGGGCGCGCACGTCACGTGGACCCCGCCGCGCACGGGCGGGAAGCTGACCTACATCTTTCGCATCGATCACCTGCGCGACGCGCGACGCTACGACGCGCGCTGCGCGAAGACCTGGGCGATCTTCCGCGGCGAAGACCTCGTGCCGCCCGCTCGCGTGCGGGTCAGCGACGGCGCCTACTCGCGCACGCGGCTCTCCGTGCGCTTGCCCGAAGGCTGGGGGATCGCGACGCCCTACGCAAAACTGCGTAGCGGCGAGTTCAAGATCCAGCACCACCGCCGCGGCTTCATCCGCCCTACGGGCTGGATGATCGCCGGCGACCTCGGCGTCGTGCGCGAGGAGGTCGCGGGCGTGCGCGTCGCGATCGCGGGCCCGCGCACCATGGGCGTGCGCCGCCAGGACATGCTCGCGATGCTGCACTGGACGCTCCCGACGCTGCGCACGATCCTCGGCGCGCTGCCCGAGCGCCTATTGATCGTGAGCGCGGCCGATCCGATGTGGCATGGCGGCCTCTCGGGTCCGAACTCTCTCTTCTTGCACGCGCATCGGCCGCTGATCACCGAGGAGGGGCCGAGCCCGCTGCTGCATGAAGTCATGCATACGGCGCTCGGGCTTCGGCCCGGGAACGACGGTGACTGGGCGATCGAGGGGCTCGCGCAGTACTACGCGCTCCAGCTCCTCGGCCGCTCGGGCACGATCTCGCCCGAGCGACTGACTCACGCGCTCGAGCTCCAAGCCGAGCGCGGCAAGGAGGCCGCCCACTTGCGCAGCAAGACCATCTCGGGCGCCGGCACCGCCCGCGCGGTGACGGTGCTGCGCGCCCTCGACCTCTCGATCCGCGACTCCACGCACGGCATCAAGAGCCTCGACGACGTCGTCCGCATCCTCGTCGCCGAGGGCGGCGTCCTCAGCACCGAGCGCGTGCAGCGCGCCAGCGAGCGCGTCTCTGGAAAGGACCTCTCGGCGTTCTTCAAGTCGGAAGTCCCCTGACTCGCAGGGCCCGGGCGCCCCCGCGGGACATCGTCCTGCGGGCCGATGTCGGTCCGCGCCCACCTGCCTTCGCTCGGCTCCGCCTCGCTGCGCGCGCCGCTTGTGCGGCGCTTGCCACTCCTTCGTCCGCTAGCGAAAGGCCGGAATCACTTCGCGGGCGAAGAGCTCGAGGTGCTCGTCGGCCCATTCGGGCGGGAGACCCGGCGGGAGCGTCCAGCCGTAGAAGCGGGTGATCGGCTGCTCGGCGGCATACTTCCGGATCGCCTCGCTCGCCTGCTCGGGTGAGACGATCATCGCGCCGCGGCTCGAGAGGTCCGCGCGGCTCTTGGCGACCGCGGCGATCTGCATGCCCGCCTCGCCAAACCACTGTGCGTACAGGTTGATCTGGTACAGGAAGTGGGCCTCCGCCTCGCGCCAGCGCTTCTCGGGGTCGCGCGAGACCAGGAGCCAAGTGACTCCCGCGGCGATCTCGTGCTCGTCGGGGTTCTTGCCCAGACGCCGCAGCTCGTCGTGGTAGATCGCGACGAGCGGCGCGATCGGACCGGTGGAGATGTAGGCGTCGCCGAGCCGCGCCGCGCGCCGCACTGCCGGCTCGGAAAAGCCGCCCACCCAGAGCTTCAGCTTCTTCTGCACCGGCAACGGGCGCAGCTCGACGTCGCGGTAGCGGTAGAAGCGCGCGTCCTGCGTCGTGACTCGCTCGCCCGCGAAGAGCCGGCGCAGGATCGGCAGCGCCTCGTTCATGCGCGCGGCGCGCTCGCTCGCGGGGATGCCGAAGCCGGTGAACTCGCCCTTGCGGTAGCCGCCCGCGACGCCGAGCTGGAAGCGCCCGTTCGACATCACGTCGACCGTGGCCGCATCCTCCGCGACGCGCAGCGGATCGTGCAGCGGCAGGAGCAGCACGCTCGTGCCGATTTGGATCTTCTTCGTGCGCGCCGCGATCGCGCACGCGAGCGGCAGCATCGACGGCGTGTAGCCGTCGGCGATGAAGTGGTGCTCGGAAAGCCAGACGTCGTCCCAGCCGAGCGCCTCCGCGCGCTCGATCTGCGCCACGATTCCCTCGTACAGCTTCGCCGGATCCTGGCGCCACTGCGGCGGATTGCGGAAGTCGTACCAGAGTCCGAATCGGAGTCTCTGAGTCACGAGTGACTCCCTTCTGGACTATTCCTGCAGGCGCTTGATCAGGCGCAGCAGGCGCGCGCGCTCGACCACGACGGTCAGCATGATGAAGCCGCCGAGCAGCGCGAGCGTGCCGACGAAGATGCGCATCTGGAGCACCATGACCCCGGCGGAGAACTGCATGTTGCGTCCGAGTGCGTGCAGCATCCTCGCTTCCGAAGGCGTCGCCGGCGCGGCGTTCTCGACGATCAGCTGGCCACGCTGAAAGATGAACGCGAGGCCGGCGATCGGCCCGTCGAAGCCCGGGTCGTCGCGCGGGTCGACGCGCTGGTCGTAGCGCAGGATTCCCCACGCGAGATATGCGCCGCCCAAGAGCGCGAGCAGCGCGCCGCCGATGGCGAGCGGGCGCTGGTGAGATCGTACGCGGGACAGAAACGCCGCCTCGCGCTGCTCGAATACCGCCATTCTCATCGTCCCCGGCGCCAGCCGAAGCGCGCGAGATCGACTCTCGCGCGCGCGTCGAAGCGCACCCCTTCGCGCTCGAGCAGCCGGCGCTGAATGCGCTCGACTCCCTCGAACCCTCGCTGCGAAATTTGCCCCTGCGCATTGATCACGCGCTGCCACGGCACGCGGTGCCCCTGCTCGGGGAGCGCGTGCAGCGCGTAACCCACGAGCCGCGCCGCGCCTCCAAGACCTGCGACGCGCGCGACTTGCCCGTAGGTCGCGACGCGGCCCGCCGGAATTTGGCGCACGACGGACCAAATGCGCTCGTACGACGTCGACTTCACTCGCGCCCCCGCCCGAGATTTCGGCACGGCGCTATGCTCTCATAAGCGAGACCGCCGGCCCGCCCAGGCGACACCCAGGAGGCTCGATGAGCCAGCTCAACGAGCGCGCCGTGCTCGACGCGCTCCGCCCGATTCAAGATCCGGACTTCAAGCGCTCGATCGTCGATCTCGGGTTCGTGAAGAACCTGCGCATCGAGGGCGGCAAAGTCGCGTTCGCGATCGAGCTCACGACGCCCGCGTGTCCCGTGAAGGAGCGCTTCGAGGGCGAGGCGCGCGCCGCGGTCGAGAAGCTGCCCGGCGTGACCTCCGTCGAGGTCACGATGACCGCGCAGACGCGCGGCTCGACGCACACGGCGCGGCCCGAGGGGCTCGAGGACGTGAAGAACGTCGTTGCGGTGGCGAGCGGCAAGGGGGGAGTCGGGAAGTCGACCGTCGCCGTGAATCTCGCGCTCGCGCTGTCCGAGACCGGCGCGAAGGTAGGGCTGCTCGACTGCGACGTTTACGGGCCCTCGATCCCGCTCATGCTGCACATCTCCGGTCGCCCGCAGGTCACACAAGACAAGAAGATCCACCCGCTCATGAGCTACGGCTTGAAGCTGATGTCGATCGGCTTTCTGGCGGGCGAGAACGCGCCGGTGATCTGGCGCGGGCCGATGGTGCACGGAGTGATCAAGCAGTTCCTCTCGGACGTGAAGTGGGGCGAGCTCGACTATCTCGTGCTCGATCTGCCGCCCGGAACCGGCGACGCGGCGCTGACCATCTGTCAGACGGCCCCGCTGGCGGGCGCGGTGATCGTGACGACGCCGCAGGAAGTCGCACTGATCGACGCGCGCAAGGGCCTGCAGATGTTCCAGCGCGTGAACGTACCCGTGCTCGGTATCGTCGAGAACATGAGTTACTTCACCTGCGACGGCTGCGGCAAGCGCCATACACTGTTTGGTGAAGGCGGCGCGGAGCGCGCGGCGCGGGAGCTCGGCACCGACGTGCTCGGCCACGTGCCGATGCAGCCGGACGTCGTGGCCGCCGGCGACGCTGGCAAACCCACGATCATCGGCTCGCCCGATTCGCCTGCCGCGCTCGAGCTGCGCGCGATCGCCGGCCTCGTCGCGCGCAAGCTCTCGATGCTGGGTACCGAAACGCCGCCCGTGATCGGAACCAACATCGAGTGGGTCAACACGCCCTGACATGAGAGTTCAGCGCTGGGACGCGTCGGCTTGGGCGTGGAGGAGCGAGAAGCTCTCGAAGGTCCCGCTGTTCGAGTCGGAGCGCTTCTTCCTCGACCTCTATTGTCTCGAGCCCGGTCAGAGCCAGAAACCGCACGCGCACGTGGGCTGTGACAAGGTGTATCTCGTGACCGAGGGCCGCGGCCGATTCCGCGTCGGCGACGGCGAGCGCGAGCTCGGGCCGGGCGAAGCAGTGATGGCGAGCTCCGGCGAGGTGCACGGCATCGAGAACGACTCGGGCGCGCGCCTGGTCGTGCTGACCCTGATGGCGCCGCCACCGGGAAAGAGCTCGTAGGCAGGACCATGCAGTCCCAGTCACGCGCGATCGCGCTCACGATCGCGGGCTCGGATCCGACGGGTGGCGCGGGGCTGCAGCTCGATCTCCAAGTCTTCGCGCTGCACGGTGTGCACGGCATGGCCGTGCCGACGGCGCTCACGGTGCAGACCACGAAGGGCGTGCGCCGCACGAGTCCGGTGTTCCCGAGCGTGGTCGCGGAGCAAATCTCGGCGCTGCTCGACGACCTGCGGCCCCAGGCGCTGAAGCTCGGCATGCTCGCCACCGACGACATCGTGCTCGCAGTCGCGAACGCGCTCGACCGCCACGTGATTCCGCGCGTCGTCGACCCGGTGTTTCGCGCCAGCGACGGCTCGTTCCTGCTCGAGCAACGCGCGCTCGGAAACCTCGTCGAGCGCCTGATTCATGGCGCCGCGCTGGTCACACCGAATCTTCCCGAAGCCGAGGCGCTGACCGGCGAGACCGACCCCGAGCGCGCGGCGCGCGCATTTCTCGAGCTGGGCGCGGAGGCGGCGCTCGTGAAGGGAGGGCACGCCGAGGGCACGCCGGACGACTTCCTCGCGACTCGTTCGGGCGCGGGTGTCTGGCTGCGCGGCACGCGCAGCGACGTCGGCCCGGTGCACGGCACCGGCTGCGCGCTCTCGGCCGCGATCACCGCGCGACTCGCGCGCGGCGAGTCACTCGAGCCCGCGGTGCGCGCCGCGAAGGACTACGTGGCCCGAGCGATCGCCGCGTCGCAAGCGCTCGGCAAGGGCGCGCGCGTGCTAGGGCTAGGGCTCGCGCGAAGCTGAGTCCTCTGTGCGCTCGAGCGCCGCGAGCAGCGGCGGCAGGAGCAACAGCACGGCCGGTACCGTCGCGACGAGCCCCGACAAGATCGCGATCGCGAGCGGCTGCAGCATCGCAGAGCCGCGGCCGATGCCGAGAGCGAGCGGCGATAGGGCGAGTGCGGCGGCGAGGCCGGTCATGAGGATCGGCCGCACACGCGAGCGCGCCGCGTCGAGGAGCGCGGCCTCGTGTCCGAGGCGCGAGCGCGACTCACGCCAATGAGACAGGAAGAATACGGAGGTTTCCGAAGTGACTCCAACGACCATCGTGAGTCCCATGAGCGACGCCACGTTCAGCTCCGAGCCGGTGAGCCACAAGCCGACGAACACGGCGGAACCCGCGACCGCTCCGACGGCGGCGACCGCGAGCAATGCCTGCGCGCTCTCGTACAAGAACAGCAGCACCAGCGCGACGAGGAGCGTGGCGGCGGCGAGCACCGCGGAGAGGCTGCGGAACGAGCGCTGCTGTTCGCCGTAGAGGCCACCGTACTCGACGTAAGTGCCCGCCGGCAGCTCGAGCTTCGCGACCTCCCGCTTCACGTCGTCCATCGCCGAGCCGAGATCGCGTCCCGAGATCCGTCCGGTGACGGCGACCATCGTCTTCAAGTTCTCGCGCGTGATCTGCGGCTCGCCGGTGACTCGCGTGAGCGTCGCGATGCGCTCGAGCGACGCGGTCGTTCCGTCGGCGGCGCGCAACCGCAGCCTGCCGATACGCTCGACGCTGCCGCGCGCTTCGGCGGCGGTCCACACGCGGACGCCGACCATCTTCTCGCTGCGCTGCAACTGCGTGGCGACGTCTCCTTGCAGCGCTATGCGCGCGAGCCGAGTCACCTGCTCCGGATCGAGACCGAGCGCCTGCGCGCGCATCCGATCGACGCCGATGCGCACGGCATCCCCCGCGAGCACGACGCCGCTCTTCGTGTCGACGACGCCGGGAACCTTGTGCAGCCGCTCCGCGACCCTCTCGGCCAACGTCCGCAGCGGAGCCGCATCCGAAGCGAAGAACTTGACCTCGATCGGCTGCGGCACCGCGGTGAGATCGCCGATCAGATCCTCGACGAGCTGCGGCAACTCGACCTCGAGCCCGGGGACTTCACGCTCGACGCGCGCGCGCACGTCGTCGATCACCTCCTCGATCCCATGGCGCGGCGGCGGCTTCAGGCGCACGAAGAAGTCGCCTTCGTTCGCCTCGGTAATGAAGCCGCCGAGCGCGAGGCCCGTGCGGCGCGAGTAAGTCGCGACCTCGGGTGTGTCCGCGAGAATGCGCTCGACCTCGCGCAGCTGCCGATCGGTCTCGGAGAGCGACGTGCCGGCCGGCGCACGGTAGTCGAGCACGAAGCCGCCCTCGTCGAGCTGCGGGAGAAAGCCGGTGCCGAGCCGTTCGAACGCGAGGGCGCCGAGGATGAGTGCGATCGCGATCGCGATTCCCGCATCGCGAGGCTTCGCCACGAGTCGCCGCAATGCCGCGTCGTACCCGCGCAGAAAGCGCGCGAACCGCGGTCCGACGTCGTCCCGCTCCGCGTCCTGTCTTCGTACCAAGGCGTGAATCAGCACGGGCACGACGAGCAGCGCGACCCCGTACGAGACGGCCAGCGCCAGCGCCATCGTCAGTGCGAGCGGTCGAAAGAACGCACCAGTCACTCCCGAGAGATAGGCGAGCGGGACGAAGATCACCGTGGTGACGATCGACGAACCCGTAAGCGGAACCAGCATCTCGCGCGCCGATGCGAAGATCGTGCGGCGGTCACCGCCATCGCCGCTGCGCAGACGGCGCATCGCGTGCTCGATCACGACGATCGCATCGTCGACGACGAGTCCGACGGACGCGGCGATCCCGCCGAGCGTCATGATGTTGAGCGTCATGCCCAGCGCGCCGAGCAAGAGCAGGGTGATCGCGAGCGACGCTGGGGCGGCAAGCGCGACGACGAGCGTGACTCGCCAGCTCCCGAGGAACGCTGCGATCACGGCGATCGCGAGGCCCGCACCGACGAGGATCGCGTCGCGCACCGCTCCGACCGATCCCTCGATCAGCTCGCTCTGATCGTACCAGGTGGCGACGTGGAGATCGGGCGGGAGGCCGCGCGCGTACTCGCGCAGTCGCTCCGCCACGTCGCGTGCGATCTGTACGGTGTTGCCATCGGGCTGCTGATATACGTTCAGCAGCACGGCCTCGACCCCCGCCGCGGTGACTCGCGTCCACTCGGGCGCCGTGCCGGCGCGGATCTCGGCGACGTCTTCGAGTTGGACCACGCCGCGGGCATCGGAGCGCAGAATCACGTCGCCGAGCGTGGTCACGTCACTGACCTGAGTATCGGCGAGCAGCAGGTACAGGCGCTCGTCCTGCTCCAGCCGACCCACCGCCTCGACCACATTCGAGGCCGAGATCGAACGAACGACGTCCTCCAAGGTCAGGTCCACCGCATCGAGGCGCGCGGGGTCGAGCAGCACCTGGAACTCCGCGGAGCGTCCACCCTGGACCGCGACGCGCGAGACGCCCGTGACACTCGAGAGTCGCGGCGCGAGCTCGTAGAGCGCGCGGTCGCGCAGCTCGACGAGCGAGCGGTTCTCGGTCGACGCGAGTGACAGACCCAGCACCGGGAACACGAACGGATCCATGCGCCGCGTCTGGAACGCGGTCCCCGACGGCAGCGCGCCCGCGACGTGCGTGATCGCCGAGTCGACCTGGAGCGTCGCAGCGACCATGTCGGTGCCCCACGCGAAGTCGACCGAGACGTCGCACGTGC
>JBGQIB010000006.1:0-57156 GCA_041498295.1 bacterium
CGCCGGCGACCCGTTCTGGGCGGTCACGAAGCACGAGGACATCGTCTGGATCTCGCGCCAGCCGAAGCGCTTCCTGAACGCGCCGCGGCTCGCCGTGTTCGAAGAGCGCGAGCCGCCCGATCGTGCCGAGATCGGTCAACACCTCTTGGTGATGGATCCGCCGCTGCACGGGCAGTTCCGGCGACTGGTCTCGAGTCGCTTCACGCCGCGCGGGATCGAGAAGCTCGCGAGCGAGATCGACTCACTCGCCTCCGGGATTCTCGACGACGTCGCGACCGACGGCGCGACCGGCGAGATCGACTTCGTCGAGAAGGTCTCGTCGATCCTGCCGCTCGTCGCGATCGCCGACATCCTCGGCGTGCCGCGCGACGACTGGCCGCAGATGTTCCGCTGGACGAACGAGGCGATCGGCTCGTCCGATCCCGAGTACCGGCGCCCCGGCGAGACACCCGAGCAGACCGGTGAGCGCGCGCGGCTCGCGGTCTTCGAGTATTTCGCGAAGCTCGCCGAGAAGCGGCGCGCCGATCCGAAGGACGATCTCGTCTCGATCCTCTCGGCGGCGAACGTCGACGGCGCGCCGCTGCGCACGGTAGATCTGCTCATGTACTTCAACCTGGTCGTGATTGCTGGCAACGAAACCACGCGCAACGCAACCAGCGGCGGCTTGCTCGCGCTGCTCGACAACCCCGGCGAGCTCGAGAAGCTGCGCGCGAATCCCGCGCTCTTGCCGGCGGCCGTCGAAGAAATCGTGCGCTGGGTGACTCCCGTGATTCAGTTCTGCCGCACCGCGATCGAGGACGTCGAGTACAAGGGCCAGAAGATCCGCAAGGGCGAGGCGTTCTGCCTCTTCTACCCGTCCGCGAATCGCGACGAGGACATCTATCCCGACCCGTACGCATTCCGCGTCGACCGGAATCCGAATCCGCACCTCGGATTCGGCATCGGCGAGCACTTCTGTCTCGGGGCGAATCTCGCGCGGCTCGAGCTGCGCGCGATCTTCGGCCAGCTCGCGCGGCGGCTCGATTGGGCGGAGCTCGCGGGGCCGGTCGAGCGGCTGCGCTCGAGCTTCATCGGCGGCATCAAGCACATGCCGATCCGCTACAGCCTGCGGAGCTCCTCGGCCTGACACCGCCAAGTGTCACGGTGCGAGTAACGAACTCGGCGGAGCGCTGGGTGCGCAAGGAGCACCCGTGGCTCTACGCCGAAAGCATCCGCTCGCAGAGTCGCGAGGGCGCGTCCGGCGATCTGGCCGTGATCTTCGACCGCAATCGCAAGCTCCTGGCGCTCGGGCTCTTCGACCCAGACTCACCGATCCGCATCCGCGTGCTGCACCGCGGCGGTCCGCGCGCGATCGACCGCGCGTTCTTCGCGGAGCGGCTGCGCGAGGCGGCCGTTCTGCGCGCGCATCTCGAAGCCGAGGGCACGAGCGCGCACCGGGTCGCGAACGGCGAGAGCGACGGCCTGCCAGGGCTGGTCGTCGACCGCTACGAGCGCACGATCGTGCTGAAGCTCTACACCGCCGCGTGGCAACCACACCTCGGCGAGGTGCTGGCCGCGGTCGAGGAGGTGCTCGCGCCGGAGCGCGTGGTGCTGCGCCTCGCGCGCGCGATCGCGACGCCGTTCGCCGAGCGTTCGGGAATGCGCGACGGCGACGTGCTCGCGGGTCCCGCGCTCGACGGCCCGATCGTATTTCGGGAGCGCGGCCTTTTGCTGCGCTGCGATCCGGCGCGCGGCCAGAAGACGGGCTTCTTCCTCGACCAGCGAGAGAACCGCACGCGCGTCGCCGAGCTTGCGCACGGCAAGTCCGTGCTCGACGCGTTCGCGTACACCGGCGGCTTCGGCCTCTCCGCGGCGCGCGGCGGCGCCGCGCGCGTGCTGTCACTCGACGCGAGTCGCATCGCGCTCGAGGAAGCGCGCGCGAACTTCGCGCTGAATCGGGCCGACTCCGCCGTCGCGCGCTGCGCGCACGAGACCGCGCACGGCGACGCGTTCGAGGAGCTCGCGCGTCTCCGCGAAGCAGATCGCCGCTTCGACCTGATCGTGCTCGACCCGCCGGCGCTCGCACGCACGAAAGCCGACGTCGCCGGCGCGCTGCACGCGTACGAACGACTGGCCGAGCTCGGCGTGCGGCTCCTCGCTGATGGCGGTGACTTCGTCATGGCGTCGTGCTCCGCGCGCATCGGCGCCGACGATCTCGCGTCCGCGATTCACACGGGCAGCGCCCGAGCCGGCCGGCGGCTGCGCGAGCTCGAGCGCACTGCGCACGCCTGCGATCACCCCGTGCGCTTCCCCGAGGGCGCCTACCTGAAGTGTCTGTTCCTGCGCGCGGACTGACCCTTTGATCGGCGTCTCATTAAATCCTCGAATGGCGGGCGCCAGCCGCGGATGCGCCCGCGTGCTAGGGTGCGCGCCTGGAGGGAACCCATGCGCTCATTCGCCGTTCGCTGCGCGGTCTCGCTTGCGCTGCTCGCCGCGCTCGCGCCGAGCGCGCGTGCCGACGATCCGTCCGTTTCATCGGACAGGGACAAGGCGCGCTACGAGCTCGCTGCGTACCTCTGGGGGATGAGCCTGGCCGCGAAGGTCGATACCAATCGGGGCTCGATATCGGAGCACGTGTCCTTCCATGACCTCCTCCAACATCTGTCGGGCGGAGTCATGGCTCACGGCCGCGGCGAATGGGACACGGAATCGGGGACGTGGTCGGCCGATGTCGATGGGCTCTGGGCCAAGCTTCGCGGCAAAAACCAAAGCGAGACAGTCCGGCTCGGACCCCAGGGCGGGATACAGGTCGGCGCGACGGCCAAGACGCAGCTCGACATGTGGCTCGTACAGGCGACCGGCGGGTACCGGCTGTTCAAGCTCGGCAGCCTGTTCTCGAGGAGCCCGACGGACCCGAGGCACGTGACTGGCGAGATGTATGTCGGCGGGCGCTTCTGGTCGATCGATCCGAAGATCAACGTGGCGGTCAACAACCGGTCGGCCCGGATCGGCGATCGCAAGGACTGGGTCGATCCGCTGGTCGGTCTGCGCTTCGGCATCGATCTGTCGAAGACCGTCGTGATGCGCATCGGGGGCGACGTCGGCGGCTTCAACATCGGTAACTACTGCTCGGAGTTCACCTGGTCGCAGACCACGATGCTCTCGTGGGCGTTCAGCGAGAACTGGGGCGCGCAGTTCGGGTACCGGTTCCTCGACGTTCACCGCGACGAAGGCAACGCCAACTACCACGTGCAAGTACGAGGGCCGTTCCTCGCGACGAGTTACAGCTTCTGACTCGAGCTCCATAGCCGTGGCGGGGAAGCGCCGTATCCGACCGCTCGACAATGCGGCGTTCGCGCGCCGCCTCGCCGTGCACTTCGCGGTGACGCTGGCGCTGTCCGGGGCCTCGCTCGGGATCGGCATGGCCGGCTATCACTACTTCGAGGGACTCTCGTATCTCGACGGTTTCTTGAACGCGGCGATGCTGCTCGGAGGCATGGGACCGGTCGACATGCCGAAGACCGAGGCGGGAAAGCTCTTCGCCGGCTCGTACGCGCTCTACGCGGGTCTGTTGTTTCTGGTGCTGACGGCGATCCTGCTCGCGCCGGTGTTTCACCGCGTTCTACACCGCTTCCACTTCGAGGACGTCGACGACTCGTAGTACGTGAGCGCACCTGTGCCGCGGCGCGAGCGGGTATGCTACGCGTAGAGGTTCTCGCGACATGGAGCTTCCCGACCGCGCGGCGCTGCTCTCCGCTCTGCGTGTTCGCCGCAATCAGGTGTTGCTCGCGACCGCAGCACTTCTGCTCGCCGTGCGCGTCGCGCTGCCGTACGTGCTGCGGCCGATCATCGTGAAGCAGGCAGATGCCGCGCTCATCGGACGCATCGCGCTGCGCGATCTCGATCTCTCGCTGATCCGCGGCGGTGTCACCCTGCACGGCTTCGAGGTCTACGCCGACGAGCTGCCGCCGGGGCCCGCGCCCGTCGAGCGGAAGCCGCCGCTGTTTTCTGCGGAGAAGCTCTGGGTGAACATCAGCTGGCTCGAGCTCGCGTTGAAGACGATCGACGTCGAGGAGTTCGAGCTCGACGACTTCACCGTGCGCCTCGACCGTCTGAAGGACGGCTTGGTGCTGCCCAAGCCGACGCCCAGCACGGAGCCCGAGCCGGCGACACCGCCGCCCGAGCAGCCGTCGAGCTGGGCGTTCGCCGCCGACAGCCTCGCGCTGCACAAGGGCGCGATCGTGTTCCGCGACTACACCGTCGGCAAGGAGCCGCAGCGCTTCGATCTCGCGATCCCCAACCTCGCGGCGCGCAAGCTCGCGCTGCGCTTCGATCCGAGCGGGAGCGGCCCGGGTCACATCGCGCTCGAGGCGGACATCGGCGACGGAAAGATCAGCTTCGAAGCGGACCTCGAGCAAAAGCAAGCGGGTCCCGCGACTCACTCGAACATCGTGCTCGCGAACCTGCCGATCGCCGGAGTGCGTGTGTATCTCAAGATGTTCGGCTGGAGCGATCTGTCGGGCACGCTCGACGCGTCGATCGACCACCGCTTCGAGACGGACGGCGCGCACGAGGCCTCGGGAGTGGTGTCGCTCTCGGACGTGCAGATCCGCGTGCCCAAGCTCGATCGGCCCGCGCTCGCGTTCCAGAAGCTCACGGTCGCGCTCGACAAGGTGGACGTCGTGAAGCAACACGCGGCGGTGTCGGACGTGATTCTGGCCGGCGCACGCGTGGTGATCGACCCGAAGGGCAAGAACGTCCTGCCCCTGCTCGAGCTTCCGGCGGCGGCGGAGGCGACCGAGCTCCCGAAGACCGCGACCGAAGCGCCCGCGCCGTCGGCGCCGTCGCGGCCGTGGACCTGGAGCTTGAAGCGCGCGCGGCTCGAGGGCGCCCAGGTCGACTTGCTCGGCGCGAAGGACCCGCTCGTGCTCGGCGTCGACGCGCAGGTGCGCTCGCTCGCGAGCCCTACGACGGGAAGCTCGCCCGTGTCACTCGCCGTGCACGAAGGCGATGGCTCGCTCGCCGTCGACGGCGATCTCACGCTCGATCCGCTCAGCTTCGCCGGCAAGCTCGCGCTCCGCGAGCTCGCGCTCGCCCCGCTCGCCGCGCACGCGCCGGCGCCCGGCGCAGAT
Organism: bacterium; assembly: GCA_041498295.1. GTDB lineage: Bacteria > Myxococcota_A > UBA9160 > SZUA-336 > SZUA-336 > VGRW01. The sequence continues at coordinate 5,112 of JBGQIB010000006.1, forward strand.
CTCCTGCGCGGCGGGCGCGCGCGCGCCGATCTCGAAGTCAATCTGGCCGGAAAAGGCGCGAGCGCGCCGGGGACGTCGGACCTGCGCGTCGCGGGGACGCTGGGCCTCGCGGGGCTCGAGGTCGGGAAGCCGGGCGACAAGGATTTCGCCGCGGCGTGGAAGGATCTCGCGATCCAGATCCACGAGATCACCGTGCAGCCGGCGATCGGCGGCGACCCCGCGAAGCCGCGCGCGGTCGCGCTGACGCTGGATCGCGTGCAGCTCACCGAGCCAGACGTGACGGTGACACGCACCGAGACGGGCATCGCGCTGCCGCAGATCGGCGCCGCGGAGAAGGACGCATCCGCCGAGGAGCCGCCCGCGCAAGCGCCGCCCGCAGCGGCGGCCGCGCCGGCTCCGGCGCCGGCCGTGAGCGCGAAGCTCGAGAAGCTCCGGATCGATCGAGGCCGCGTGCACGTCTCGGACCGCAGCGTGAAGCCGTTCTACGACGGCCGCATCGAGCGACTCGACGTGGTCGCGGGCAGGCTCGCCTGGCCGCCGCTCAAGGTCGATCCGTTCGTGGCGGACCTGAAGGGCCTACACGGAATGGTGTTACACGTGCACGGCGGCATCAATCCCGCGCCGGGAGTCACGCGCATCCGCGCCGAGCTCGAGTCGCTGCCGCTCGCGCCCTTCAATCCATACGTGGCGCAGAGCGGCTACTCACTCGCGAACGGCTCGCTCGCGCTCCAGATCGCTATTCACAAAGAGGGCGAGGGCTACGACAGCACCACGGACGTCGCGATTCGCGAGCTCGAGGTCGGCGGGGCCGAAGGCGAGGCGCTGTTCGAGCAGAATTTCGGCATCCCGCTGTCGATGGCGCTCGGACTGCTCAAGGATCAGCAGGGCGTGATCAGCCTCAGCGTGCCCGTCGCCGGGGACGCCGCGGGCGCGCACGTCGGGCTCATGAGCGTCGCGGGCCAGGCGCTGCGCAAGGCGCTGCTCGGGGCGCTCGCCTCGCCGCTGAAGCTGCTCGGCATCGGCACGAGCGACGGTAAGGTCGCGAGCCTCAAGCCCGAGCCCATCGAGTTTCTACCCGGGGGCGCCGAGCCGAGCGATGCCGGCAAAGTGCGCGTCGACCAGCTCGCGACCTTACTCACGTCGGCGCCCGGTATCTCGCTCACCCTCCACGGCGGCACGTCGGAGGGGGACGAGCGGGCGCTGCGCGAGCGCGCGTTGCTCGCGGAGCTCGAGCGCACCTCCGGATTCCGCGCGCTCGCGAGTCTCGGCCAGATCGGCGTGCGCCGCGCGGTTCGCGAGCATCTCCAGGCGCGCGCGAAGGGCGAGCCCGCGCCCGAGCTCGACACCGAGCAGAAGGCGTGGCTCGAGTCGGAGCTCGCGAAGCAAACACTCGCCGCCGGCGCGCTCGAAGCGCTCGGCGAAGAGCGCGCGAGCGCGCTCGTTGAGACGCTCGTCACCGAAAAGGGCGTCGACGTCGCGCGGGTCCGCATCGGTGCGCCGGCCCCGGCGCGCAGCTTGCCGATTCCCGGCGTCGCCATCGACGTCGGAGCGCGTAGCGCCCCAGCTCAATAGCTACACAGAAAAGAGTCAGTGACGCCCCTCACGGGTGGGTGTTCCCACGGTCGCGTGGGGGATATCACCGAGTCGCGAGGCGAATCCGTCGATGCTGGGGATATGAAACCTGTAGTGGCTGCAATGATGGGGATGGGGTTTTCGTTCCTGTGGATGCCGGGTGCTGCCGTTGCCGCGGATGCGACGACCGGAGCGAGAGGAGGAGGTAGAGAGGTCGCGGACGTCATCGCGACCACGAGAGCCGCGCCGACCGAGGCGCCGACCAGCTTCGATGGTTCGACCAACGGACTCACTGACGATGCGACCTTCGCAGCAGACAAAGCCGCGTTCGACGGCGTCGAGGATCTGGACGAGGGTCTCGGTCCCTTGTACAACGCGCAGGCCTGTCGCGAGTGTCACCAGTCACCGATCTCGGGCGCGGCGAGTCAAGTCACAGAACTGCGTGTGGGTCACCGCGATGCGAGTGGAGCCTTCGTCGATCCCGATCTTCCGATGGGCGATGGCACGACAGTGGTTCACGCGCGCTCGCTCGTGAACGACCGCTCGATCTGCCCGAGCGCCGAGTTCCCGGACCTGACCGGGCAAGAGCGCGCGCCGGCGACGGAGAACATCCGCACGCTGCGCGCGTCGCTCAACACGCTCGGCGACGGCTTCATCGAAGCCATACCGTCGAGCACTCTGCGCTCGGCCGCCGATCGCCAGTGCCGGCAGACTCGTGGTGAGATCTGCGGGAAAGTCATCTTGGTGCCGGTGCTCGAGGCCGGCGGGACGAAACGCGTGGCGCGCTTCGGCTGGAAGAACCAGCACGCGAGCTTGCTCTCGTTCTCGGCGGACGCGTATCTCAACGAGATGGGCATCACGAGCGTGCTCCTCCCGACCGAAGTGACGACGCTCTGCGACGCCATCCAGGATCCCGAGGACACGATCGACGCGAACGGCGTCGGCGACGTCGATCGCTTCGCGCGCTTCATGCGCGCGTCGAAGGCGCCGGCGCGCTATGCATCGGTCGCCGCGAGCGCCGACGGCATCGCCGGATCGGCGCTGTTCGACCAGATCGGCTGCAATACCTGTCACATGCGCACGTTCGTCACCGCGCCTCCAGGCTCCGTGCTGAACGGCGGTACCCTGGTCGTCTCTGAAGCCGTGGGCAACAAGGTCATCCACCCGTTCAGTGACTTCCTGCTGCACGACATCGGCACGGGGGACGGCATCGTGCAGAACGGCGGTCCCGGCACGGCCAATACGTTGCGCACTCCGCCGCTCTGGGGGGTGCACGTGCGCGGCCGGCTGATGCACGACCTGACGTCGCTGAACTTCGACGACGCGATCGCGCGTCACCGCGGTGAAGCGCGTGGCGTGACTCAACGGTACCGAGCGCTGAGTCCAGACGACCAGCAGCGCCTCAAGGTCTTCCTGAGTTCACTGTAGAGGAGTGAGTCCTCCGCCCCCAGGACGAGTCAGCCCCCGCGTAGGGCGGGGGCGCGCGTACCCCGCTAAGACCCCCCGCCGATTTGCGGCAGGAAGTGGATCTCGGTCTCGGGGCGGAGCGGCTCGTGCAGCGCCTCGCCGTGCGGAATCACTTCGCCGTCGATGGCGATAGCGGTTCCCTCGGACAAGCGCTTCTCGAGCGCGGGCCAGCGCTGGTAGAGGACGCGCAAGAGCTCGCGCACGTCTCCCGCGTCGATCTCCACCGACTCCGCGCCGCCGGTGAACCTTCGCAGCCCCGCCGCGAAGACGACGCGCGCCACGCCTAGCGCGCGTTCTCGAGCAGCTCGAGCAGCTTTGGCGGCGAGATCGGCAGCTCGCGGATCTCGACCCCGCACGCGCGCTGCACCGCGTTCGCGACGGCCGCGAGCGGCGGCACGATCGGCGTCTCGCCGACGCCGCGCACGCCGTAGGGGTGCATCGGATTGGGCACCTCGACGATCACGGTGTCGATCATCGGCAAGTCACTCGCGACTGGAATGCGGTAATCGAGGAAGCCCGCGTTCTGCATCACGCCCTTCGCGTCGAATACGTACTCCTCGTTCAGCGCCCAGCCGATGCCCTGCACCGCGCCGCCCTGCATCTGGCCCTCGACGTAGCTCGGGTGCACGGCCTTGCCGGCGTCCTGCACCGCGGTGTAGCGCAGCACCTTCACGGCGCCCGTCTCGCGGTCGACCTCGACGTCACAGATGTGTGTCGCGAAGCCGGGTCCCGCGCCGCGCGCCGTGAGTGACGCGCGCCCGGTGATCGGCCCGCCTGTCGCGCTCGCGCGCGCGGCGAGCTTGCGCAGGGAGAGCGGCTCGTGCTTGCCCTCGGCGCCGTTCGACGCCACGGCCTGCCCGTCTTCCCAGCGAACGGAGTCGAGCTCCACTCCCCAGGTCTGCGCCGCGCGGGCGCACAGCTGCTTCACCACGTCGCGTGCCGCCTCGATCACGGCCATGCCGGTCGCGAAAGTGACTCGGCTGCCGCCGGTCAGGTCGTTGTAGCCGATCGACTCGGTGTCGACGACGACCGGGCGCACGTGCTCGACGGGGATGCCGAGCTCCTCCGCGGCCATGAGCGCGAGCGACACGCGCGAGCCGCCGATGTCCGGACAGCCGCTCATCACGACCGCCGAGCCGTCCTCGTTGATCGAGACGTTCGCCGACGACGACAGTCCCGCGTTGAACCAGAAGCCGCAGGCGACACCTCGCCCCTGGTTCGGGCCGAGCGGCGCGCGGTAGTGCGCGTGACTCTTGGCGGCCTTGAGTGTCTCGATCAGGCCGATCGCGCGGTACTTCGGGCCGTACGTCGCCTGCACGCCTTCGTGCACCGCGTTCGTGAGTCGGAAGTCGATCGGATCGAGGCCCAGCTTCGCGGCCAGCTCCTCCATCACCGTCTCGGTCGCGAGCGCCGCCATCGGCGCGCCCGGCGCGCGGTAGGCCGCGACCTTCGGCTTGTTCACGACCACGTCCCAGCCTTCGATGCGGACGTTCGCGAGCTTGTACGGCGCGAACACCGTCATCATGCCCGCGCCGACGGGCGAGCCCTTGAATGCGCCCGCCTCGTAGACGAGCACCGCCTCGGCCGCCGTGAGCGTGCCGTCGCGCTTGGCGCCCATCTTGACACGCACGTGCGTACCCGACGTCGGTCCGGTCGCGCGAAACACTTCTTCGCGCGTCATCACCATCTTCACGGGCCGGCCGGACTTGCGCGAGAGAAGGATGGCGAGCGGCTCGAGATAAACGGTGGTCTTGCCGCCGAAGCCGCCGCCGATCTCCGTCGGCACGACCTTGATCATGTCCGTGGCGAGGCCCAGCACCTTGGCCGAGTACGCGCGCACCATGAACGGCCCTTGCGTGCAGCACCACACGACCGAGCGCCCGTCCTCGCCGGTGCGCGCGAGCACCGCGTGCGGCTCGATGTAGCCCTGATGAACCATCGGCGTCGTGAATTCGCGCTCGACGACGACGTCGGCTTCGGCGAAGCCCTTGGCCACGTCTCCGCGGCCCATCTCGCGCCGCGACGCTAGGTTCGACGGGCCCTTGGGCAGCGGCTCGTCGCCGGTCGCGCGCGCGTTCTGGTGCAGGATCGGCGCATCGGCCGCGAGCGCCTGGTCGAGTGACAGCACGGGCTCGAGTACGTCCCAAGTCACGGCGATCTTGGCGCACGCCTCCTCCGCGATCCGGCTGCTCGTCGCCGCGACCGCGGCGATCGGGTGACCGTGGTACAGCGCCTTGTCGCGCGCCATGACGTTCAGCGCGAGGTCGCGCATGTCGGTCGCGCCCTCGCCGCCCACCTGTGACTCCGACGCGACGTCGGGGAAGTCGCGGCCGGTGATCACGGCCTTCACGCCGTCCAGAGCGATCGCGGCCGAGACGTCGATCGAGCGGATGCGCGCGTGCGCGTGCGGGCTGCGCAGCACCTTGCCCCAGAGCATGCCCGGCGCGGAGAAATCCGCGCCAAACTGCGCCCGGCCGGTCACTTTGTCGAGACCGTCGTGGCGAATCGGGCGCGTGCCGACTTGTCGGAACTTCCGCTCGCTCACCGCGTCTCTCCTCGCAGCTCCGCCGCGGTGTCGAGCACCGCGCGGATGATCTTGTCGTAACCCGTGCAGCGACACAGGTTGCCGGCCAACCAGTAGCGAGTCTCTTCCTCGCTCGGATCCGGATTGCGCTCCAGCAGCGCCTTCGCGGCCACGATGAATCCCGGCGTGCAGATGCCGCACTGCAACGCGGCGTGCTCGAGGAACTTCTTCTGCAGTACGTGGAGCTCCGCGCCGTGCGCGACGCCCTCGATCGTCTCGATGCGCCGGCCCGACGCCTCAGCCGCGAGCACGAGACACGAGCAGACCAGCCGGCCGTCGAAGATCACCGAGCACGCACCGCAGTCACCCGTCGCGCAGCCTTCCTTGGTGCCCGTGAGATTGAGCTCGTCTCGCAGCGCGTCGAGCAGGTTCTGCTCGGGCGCGCACAGGAACTCCTTCGCCTCACCGTTCACCGTGGTGACCACATGCAGCTTCATGCGCTTCCTCCCGCGCGCGCGCGCTCGAACGCGGCCGTCGCCGCGCGGCGCACCAACACTCCTGCGATCTTGCGCCGGTAGTCGGCCGTGCCGCGCTTGTCCGAGATCGGCCGCGCCGCGGCGCTGGCCGCGGCGCCCGCGCGAGTGAGTGCCGCGTCCTCGCCGCGCGATCCCTCGAGCGCAGCGGCGGCGTCCGCAACCAAGAGAACCGTCGGAGCGACGGCGCCGAGCGCGACGCGCGCGCCAGTGCAGCGGCCCCCCGCATCGAGCGCGACCGAGACACCCGCGCCGACGACCGCGATGTCCATCTCGGTGCGCGGAATGAAGCGCAGATAGGCGTCGCTCGCGCGCGCCGCCGGACGCGCGATGCGGAAGCCGACCAGCAGCTCGCCGGGGCCAAGCACGTTCACGCCCGGGCCGGTCGTGAATTGCTCGGCCGGAACCTCGCGTTGGCCGCGCGGCCCCGCGATCACGCAGCGCTCCGACACCGTGCACAGCGCCGGCGTCGTGTCCGCGGCAGGCGACGCGTTGCACAGATTCCCGCCGACCGACGCGCGGCCCTGGATCTGCGTCGAGCCGATCAAGTCGATCGCTTCGACGAGCCCCGGCCAGAGGCGCGCGATCTCTGCGTGCTCGACGATCGCGGCTGCGGACACGGCCGCGCCGAGCCACAGCTCGCTCTTGCCCAAGTCGAGCCGCGTCGTCTCGGGAATGTGCTTCACGTCGACGAACACGCGCGGCGTCGCGCGGCCCGAGCGCATCTGCACCAGCAAGTCGGTGCCGCCCGCGAGCACGCGCGCACCCTCTTCGCCGAGCAGCTCGATGGCACGCGCGAGCGAGCTCGGCGCTTCGTAGCGGATCTCGTCCAGCAAGTCGGGCCTCCTCTCGAAGCATGCCACAACGGCCGCGCGAGGTACGGCCCGGGCCGAGCTAGACTGGCGCCATGAGCGAGACCGAATCTCTCGAAGTGGCCGACAAGCTCTTCGCCGCGATCCCGCGCGGCGATCTCGAAGCCGTGCGCGCACTCTACGCGCCGAACGCCGAGATCTGGCACAACCACGACGGTGTCACGCAGGACCCGGCCGCGAACTTGCGCGTCCTCGCGTGGGTGGTGAACAACATCTCGGGCCTGCGCTACGAAGACGTGCGCCGACACGCGACGCCGACCGGCTTCGTGCAACAGCACGTGCTGCGCGGCACGGCGCCGAACGGGAAGTCCCTCGAGATACCGGCGTGCATCGTGTGCGCCGTCTCGGGCGGGCGAATCAGCCGCCTCGACGAGTATCTCGACTCGGCGCAGCTGGCGGCGCTAGCGCCGTAGCGACCTCGCGCAAGAACGCGGCCTGCTCGGCGCGGGTCGACACGCGAAAGCGTTGGAAGTCTCCGCCGATCTTGAGGTCCGCGAACATCCCCCCGGGATCTTCGTGGAAGTGCAGGAACGCGGAGCTCTTGCGGTAGAACGTCCCGCGCTTGCGCTCGCCGAGGACTTCGTTCTTGCGCAGCTTCGCGAGCAGCTCTTCGATGCCGTCGAGGGCCTCGGGGCCGGCGTGCTTCATGGTGCGTCCGAGTTTATCTCGTGCGCGTAGGTCGCGTCGTCGAGAAACAGCGCCTGGGGAAAGGCGGCGCGCACGGCTTCGGGGGTCGGCGTCCCGGGCGGCAGCAGGACCACGAGCGTCGCGCCGTGATCGAGCTTGCGCTGCAGGTGCCGCGAGGGCGCGGGTAGCTCGCCCGACACGCTCACGTGTCGCAAGCTGCGCACGAGATAGGCGCGCAGGTCGGCGGCATCGCGCGCGTTGAAGACCAGCGCCTCGAGCGCGCCCACGCGCCGGAGCGCGCCTGCCAGGCGCCTCGCCGGCTCCGTGCGCGGATCGATCGGAATGGAAGTCACTTCGGCGAGCCGCGCCGGGCCATAGACGGCGACGGCGAAACCCGCCGCCTGCGCGCGCGCGACGGCGTCCGCGCTCGGCTGGCCCGCGACGCAGGTCGCGCCCGCGTAGAACATGCACTCGATCGGCGACGCCACGCCGAACACCACGCGCTTGCCGGCGGGCAGGCGCTCGACCTCCTCGCCCAGCCGGCGCAGCTCGCGCGCCCACAGGGGATCGCGCGCCTTGGCTTCGAGCGGCGCCTCGACCGACCACACGCCGAGGGCGGCGTTCGCGGCGAGCAGGAGCAACGCCACTCGGTGTAGGCGGCGCGGCAGCGCGTCGAGCGCGAACCAGCCGAGCGCGATGAACACGGCCGGCGCGGCGACGAGCACGTACGACTGCATCTTCGTGGCCGCCAACGTGAACACGGCGTAGACGAGCGCGACCCAAGCGGCGAGCGGCCGCAGCTCGGGCCGCGCGCGGAGTGACTGGACGGCGAGCCAGACGAGCGCAACGGGCGCGAGCCAGCCGAAGTCGAGCGGCAGGTTCGCGAGGTGGTAGTACCAAGGCCCGCCCTGTGAGTCGACGACGTTCATGAAGTAGCGGCCACCGCGCGCACGCGCGTACGCCGCGAGCTCGGGAAACGCGTGCGCGGTATAGAGCTGCCACGGAAGAACGAGCGCGAGCGCGACGCCAAGCGCGACCGCGGTCGCCGCGACGCGCACGCGCCAGCTCGCGCCACGCGCCGCGAGCGCGAAGAACAGCAGCGCGGGGATCACGAGCGCCGGTGTCTCCTTCACGTAGTACGCGCCCGCGGTCGCGGCGCCGGCGAGCGCGATCCGCGGCCAGAAGCGCGCTTGCCCGAGTGACTCGGCCGCGCGCAGCGCGCTGAGCGCGCCGAGCGCGACGGCGAACGTCATGCCCACGTCGACGTGGTCGGTCGCGCGCAGACCCGCGACCAGGAGCAGGCTGCGCGCCTGCCACGCCGACAGCGCGGCCGCGAGCAGCGCCGCGCCGTCGGAAGCCAAGCGGCGCGCCAGCGCGAACACGAGCCATACGAGCGCGCTCGAGAGCAACACACTCGGCACGCGCAGCGCGAGCTCGTTCACGCCGAACAGCGCGTAAGACGCGGCGATCAGCCACGTCATGAGCGGCGGTTTGTGAAGCCATACGTGCGCGTGTCGCCAGTCATCGGGCGCCGGCTCGGCGAGCGGCTCGGCGATGAGCTTCGGTACGAACGGATCCGCGAGCGCATTCTTCGCGACCAGCGCGTGATAGCGTTCGTCCCACGGCGCGAGACCGAGGTGCGCCGCGGGCGGAATGCGCAGGCAGAGCGCAGCCACGACTAAGCACCCAAGCGCCGCGTGCACGCGGCCCCCGCGCGCGGCGAACGCAGCGGCCGCGCTGGCCACGACAGCCAGCGCGAGCCCAGTGAGTGCAAGGCCGTCCACGCGCGGGAGTCTAAGCTGGTAAGACGCGTGCAGCCGCGAGCGGGTATGCTCGCGCGGAGGCGCGGAGGAACTCGATGATCAAGATCTACGGAATTCGGCAGTCGCGCGCGATGCGATCCCTGTGGGCGCTCGAGGAGCTCGGCGTCCCCTACGAACACAAGCCCATCCATTTCGCGACGGACGCGAAGAAGCCCGAATACAAGGCGATCAATCCGAACGGCCGCGTCCCCGCGCTGGTCGACGGCGACGTCGTGCTCTTCGAGTCGATGGCCATCAACCTGTATCTCGCCAAGAAGTACGACAAGGCGGGCCTGTACCCCGCCACGCTCGAGGACGAGGCCCGCGCGATCCAGTGGAGCTTCTGGGGCATCACCGAGATCGAGCCGTCGCTGCTCGTCGTGCTCATGAACCGCATTTTCTTGCCGCCGAATCAGCGCGATGAGACGGCGGCGCGAGCTGCCGAGGAGAAGCTCGGCCCGGCGCTGCGCGTGCTCGACGCCGCGCTCGCCGGGAAGAAGTACCTGCTCGGCGACAGCTTCACGATCGCGGACCTGAACGTCGCGTCGGTGCTCTCGTGGGCGCTGTTCGCGCACGTCGATCTCTCCAAGACCCCGAACACACAGCAGTGGCTCTCCGAGTGCGCGGCCCGGCCGGCGTTCGTCAAGGCGCAGAAGGGCTGAGCCCGCGCGCGGCGCGCTGGCTGCTGCTCGCGCTGGTCGCGCTGGCGAGCTGCCGGCGACCGACGCTGGAGCCGCGGGCGGAGCTGCGCGGCGCGTGGCTGCGCGAGCCCGAGCTCGCACAGGGCATCGAGCTGCGCGCAGACGGCACGCTCGCGCTACTCGGCCTGCCGGATCAGAGCGGGCTCGCGTGGAATGCGACCCACGGAGAGCTCGTGCTCTCGACGAACGCCGAGCGCCACATCGAGTCGCGCATCGCGCGCCTGCGCATCGCGGCGCTCGAGGCCGACCGGCTCGAGCTCGCCGGCGAGGACGAGCCGCTCGCGGGCGACTATCGGCGCGCGCAGGCGGCGCACGTGCGCGGCGTCCTCACGTACCGCGAGCGCATGGAGCTCGCGCCGGACGCGCGGGTCGTCGTCGAGCTGACACAGATCGGCGTCGGGCCCGTCGCATTGCAGGCGTTTCTGGCGCGCGGCCAGGTGCCCATCGGGTTCGATCTGTCCGTGCTCGCGGGCGGCGCGCCGGCCGCCGAGTACGAGCTCCGCGCGCACATCGGCGACCGCGAGCGCACGCTGTTCGTGACCGCCGAGCCCGTTCGAGTGACTCCCGGCGACGACGCGATCGAGATCCTGCTGCGCTCGGCGCGCTAGTCGACCCAGTCGAACGAGCCCTTGCGCACGTTCATGAACGCCAGCTCGGGCACGCTCCACAGAATGCCGGCGAGCCCCGCCCCGAACCGCTGTCCGCGGTCGAACGGCGCCGCGGCCAGGCCGTAAGTCGTGTAGCCGAGGCCGAACAGCAGGTTCACCGCCCCGTACGCCGGCCGGCGCCAGAATACGTCGTCGGTGAACAACAGGAACGCGCTGTCGCGCACCGACGGCTGGTAGATCGACGAGGTGTACGCGGTCGACTCGCGCAGGCGAGTCACTGCGCCCGGTGACTCGCGCAGCACGCGCGCGAGCGCAGCTTCGCGGCGCGACTGAATTCCGACGACGCGCGAGACGCGCATGCGCTCGCGAACCCGGTCGAAGAACATGAACGGGATGAAGCCGAAGCGCTCGTCGTTCGGGCTCGCCACCGCCCCGAGCACGCGCTCGGCTTCAGCGGCTGAGTCGAACGCGCCGTCGGTCGCGCGCGCGAGCTCGGTGATGCAGTTGCGAGTCACGAGGTCGTACGACCAGAGCCTCTGCAGCCGCGCGTCTTCTTCGCGCAAGCGCGCGCGTGCCGCGCGGAGCGCGGGCGCGAGATCACCCGCGAGCGGCGCTGACTCGAGGCTGCGCCCGCGCGCGGGCAGCTTGCGCAGCCCGATCTCCGAGAGGGGACCCGCCGCGTCCGCGCGCCCGTCGCGCGCCGCGATGCTCGCGACTTCCTCGAGCAAGTTCCAGTTGGCCTCGTCGACGAGCGCGCTGCCGAGCACCTGCTCGCGCCCATTTCGGAGCAGCGCGCCGGCATGCTCGCGCCGCCTCGCGCGCACGGAGTCCGCGACGGCGTCTGCGACCACTTCCGCGCGCCCCGCAGCCTCGAACGCGTCGAGCAGCACCAAGTGATTGGTCGCGAGGCTGCGCCGCGCAGCGAGATAGCGCGCTTGCGCGAGCAGGAGTGCGTAGCCGCGATCAGGACGCGCGGAGAGCACGAGCTCGCCGATCGTCTCCTCGAGGCGGGTCGACAGCGCCTCGAGCCCCGCGCGCTCGGGCGACGTGAGCGGATCGTCCGCCTCAGGCGGCAGGGCGGCGACGGCGCGCGCTTCGAGGCCGTACGCGCGGTCGAGCGAGCGCGCCGCCTCGCGCAGCAAGAGCGCCTCGCGCAGCGCATCGAGCCGCGTCGGATCCGCCGCGTGCGCCAGCTCGGCGATCGCGCGTTCGGATTCCGCGGTCACTCGAGTCAGTGAGTCGTGACCGATGCGCGCGTGAATCAGCGCGCGCAGCCAGACCGCGTCCGGATCTCCCGCCGCGTCCGGCGAGACCAAACCCGCTCCGCGCAGCTCCGGCGTCGGGCGCTCTTGCGCGTAAGCCTCGAGCCAGCGGACGTCCTGGCGCAGTGACTCGCGCCGCCCGAGCTCGAGCTCCTGCTCCACGTACAGGCGCGCGAACGAACGCTGCACGCGCTCGGTCACCTCGGGCGCGACGTCGAGCACGGCCACCTCGAGCGGTCGGTTCTCGAGCTCCGCATACACGAGCTGGAACGCCGACCACCCGTCGCGGACCAGGAGCAAGAGCCCCTGGTCCCCGTTCTGCAGGTGGTAGACGGTGCCGTCGGCGACGAGCGCCGCGTGGCCGCCGCTCGCCATCCCGACGTTCGGAGACACGTAGACGAAGCCGAGCCCGTCCGCGCGCGCGGCGGCGGCGACGAGCGCGGTGGCGAGCACCGCGAGCGCGCGCGCGCGCATCAGCCGCCGGGGTGCCGATAGCCCTCGAGCGCGAGCTGGGCCGCCGGCTTGTCGCGACCGACGCTGTCGACGAACGCGTCCATCTGGGCTTCGCTGAGCTGCGCGTCGCGCAGACCCTCGCCGATCGCGCGCGGCGTGATCGCGTCGGATTCCCAGTGAGTGATGCCGTGGTCCTCCGCGATCTGCGCCACACCGCGCAGGAACTCGTCGGTCGTCCCCGAGCCCTTCACGAACACCGCGGCGTACTGCCGCAGGTCGCGCTGGTAGCTCGTCGTGTTCGTGGTGGGCTCCGTGCTGCCGCCGCTTCCAGACGAGGTCGAAATGGCATCGAACGAGCCCGCGATCGAGCGCGAGGACCCCGCTGAGATATCCGACGGGATTTCAATGATCGCGGAAATCACTTTGCAGCCGAAGGCCGGGAGGGTCGCGATCAGGGCTGCGGCCAGAAGCGCGCGGCGGGGATTCATGGGGGGTCTCCTTGTCCAGTTCACCCATCATATCCGCCCCACCCGGGCGAAATCAGCCCGGCTTTCGCCTCGAGCCAAAGGCGCTCAGATGACGCAGAGTGGGCCGATCCCCCCGAATCGGCTCGTGGAATTTCACTGACCGATCTGCACATTTCGGTCGGCAGTCGTCATTGCCGCTGTGGAAATCCGGTGGAACCCTGGGCCCACGATCGACGGGGAGGTGAGCGGGCGGTTCTGCGTCGCCCGACACAGTTCGAATGAGTTTGCTCGCGCGTATTACGTCGCCCTTGGTCTTGCGCCGGCTCGGCAGGTCGGATCTGCGCGTCGTTGCGGACGAGCTCCGTGCCGAGCTGATCCGAATCGGCTCCGAGGTCGGAGGGCACTTCGCCGGCAGCCTCGGCACGGTCGAGCTCACCGTCGCGCTTCACTACCTGCTCGACACGCCGCGCGATCGGCTGGTCTGGGACGTCGGCCATCAGGCCTACGGGCACAAGGCGCTGACCGGGCGGCTGGCAGGACTGATGAAGGTGAAGAAGGCCGACGGACCGAGTGGCTTTCTGCGCCGCGAAGAGAGTCCGTACGACGCGTTCGGCGCGGGCCACGCGGGGACATCCATCTCGGCGGCGCTCGGCATGGTGGAAGCGGCGCGGCGCAGCGCGAGCGGCGCGCGCGTAGTCGCGATCATCGGCGACGGCGCTGCGACCTCGGGCATGTCGTTCGAAGCGCTGAACCACGCGGGGCACCTGGGCAGCGATCTGCGCGTCGTCTTCAACGACAACGGCATGTCGATCGCGCCCAACGTGGGCGGGCTGTCGCGCACGAAGCGCGCGCGCGCCTACTTCGAGGCGCTCGGACTCACGTACATCGGGCCCGTCGACGGACACGATCTGGACGCGCTGCTACCCGGCGTCGAAGCGATGCTCGCGTCCGCGGGTCCGACCGTGCTGCACATTCGCACGCAGAAGGGCCACGGCTTCGCGCCCGCGGAAGCGGATCCGTACAAGTGGCACGCGACTCAGCCGTTCGAACGCACCACGGGTGCGGCGAAGGCGTCGGGCAACGGCGGCGCGCCGATCTGGACGAGCGCGTTCGCGGACGCGCTGATCCGGGTCGCGGAGCGTGACCCGCGCGTCGTCGCGATCACCGCCGCGATGCCCGACGGCACCGGCCTCGACCGCTTCGCGAAGCGCTTCCCGGACCGGACGTACGACGTGGGCATCGCCGAGCAGCACGCGGTGACGTTCGCGGCGGGGCTCGCGGCCGAGGGCTTGCGGCCGGTGTGCGCGATCTACTCGACGTTCCTGCAGCGGGCCTTCGATCAGGTCGTGCACGACGTCGCGCTGCAGAAGCTGCCAGTCACTTTCGCGCTCGATCGCGGCGGGCTGGTCGGCGCCGACGGTCCGACACATCACGGTGTACTCGACTTCGCGTACCTGCGAATCATCCCGAACCTGATCGTGTCCGCGCCGCGTGACGAGAACGACCTCGAGGGCTTGCTGGCCGCGGCCGTGGCGTCGGGCCGGCCCTTCGCGCTGCGCTTCCCGCGCGGCGCGGCGACCGGTGTCTCGATCTTGTCGGAGCCGAAGGCGCTCGCGATCGGCCGCGGCGAGCTCTTGCGGCGCGGCGGCGACGTCGCGCTCATCGGCATCGGGCGAACCGTCGGCGTCGCGCAGCGGACCGCCGAGCTGCTCGCCGAGCGCGGCGTGCGCGCCAGCGTCATCGACGCCCGCTACGTGAAGCCGCTCGACGCGGAGCTGATCTGCGCGACCGCGCGCGGCACCGGCCACGTGGTCACGATCGAGGACCACGCGGGCTACGGTGGCTTCGGCAGCGCCGTGCTCGAGCTGCTCGCGCGCGAGCTGCCGCGCACCGCCGTCCGGATTCATGCGCTGCCCGATCGCTTCACCGACCACGGCGACGTCAACGCGCAGTACCGCGCCGCCGCGATCGACCCGGAATCCGTCGCGAGCGACACGCTCGGCTGGCTGCGCTCGCTCCATCCGACGCCGCTCTCTCGCGCGCGCGCCGGCGGGGAGCGCGAAGAGAGTCCGCGTGTCACCTGAGCACGCTCCGTCGGCCGAGGTGCTGCGCGCGTACGCGCACTGCCGCGGTGTCACCGAGGCGAGTCACTCGAGCTTCGCGGCGGCGTTCTGGATGTTCCCGAAGCCGAAACGCCGCGCGCTGCACGCGATCTACGCGTTCTGCCGACTGGCGGACGACATCGCCGACGATCCCGCGATCCGAGGCAACCGCGCCCTGCTGCTCGAGCGCTGGCGCGAGGAGCTCGCCGGCGCGTACGAAGGCAAGGCCGTGCACCCGGTCGGCATCGCGCTCGGCGACGCCGTCGCGCGCTTCGACCTGCCGCGCCAGACCTTCGAGGACTTGCTGCTCGGCGTGGAATCCGACCTGCGCCGGCTGCCGATCGAAACCTTCGACGAGCTGTACCAGTACTGCTACCGGGTCGCGTCGACGGTCGGGCTCCTGATCGTCCGCGTGCTCGGCTATCGGAACGCGCGCACGCTCGACTACGCCGAGGCGATGGGCGTCGCCGTGCAACTCACGAACGTGCTGCGCGACGTCGGCGAGGACGCGGCTTCCGGGCGCGTGTATCTCGCGCGCGAGGACCTGAAACGCTTCGGTGTATGCGAGGAAGCGCTCTCGGTCGATCCCGTGCCGAACGAGCTGCGCCTCTTGCTCGCCTGCTACGCCGAGCGCGCGCGCATCTTCTACGACCTCGCGGCGTCGCTGCAGCCGCCCGAGGATCGCGCGCGGCTGCGGCCCGCGGACGCGATGGGCGCGATCTATCGCACGCTGCTCGATCGCCTGCAGGCCGAGCGCTTTCCGCAGCGCGAGCGCGCGGTGCGCTTGTCGAACTCGCGGCGGCTCGCGATCGCGGCGTCCGTCTGGCTGCGCGGAGCGCGAGCGTGACCGAGATCTCGGACCGCAAGAGCTCGCACCTGTCACTCTGCGCGACCGAGGACGTGGAGCACCACGGGGCGACCTTGCTCGACGAGGTTCGCCTCCTGCACGAAGCCCTGCCCGACCTCGCGCTCGACGAGGTCGATCTCGAGACCGTGCTGTTCGGCAAGACACTGCGCGCGCCGCTCGTGATCTCCGGCATGACCGGTGGCACCGACGAAGCGGGGCGCCTGAACCGCGCGCTCGCTGCCGCCGCGCAGAAGCTCGGCGTCGCGATGGGCGTCGGCTCGCAGCGCGCGATGCTCCTGCACCCCGAGCAGGCCGACAGCTACCGCGTGCGCGACGTCGCGCCCGACATCCTCTTGTTCGCGAACCTCGGCGCGGTGCAGGCGCGTGAATCCGGTCCCGCCGCGGTCGCTGCGCTGGTGCGCGCGATCGGCGCCGACGCGCTCTGCGTGCACTTGAACGCCGCGCAAGAGCTCGTGCAAGACGAAGGCGATCGCGACTTTCGCGGCTGTCTCGCCTCGCTCGCGGAGCTCGCGAAGCACCTCCCGGTCCCCGTCATCGTCAAGGAAACGGGCTGCGGCTTCGCGCCCGCCACGCTCGGCCGGCTGCGCGACGCGGGCCTCGAGTGGGTCGACGTCTCCGGCGCGGGCGGCACGAGCTGGACGGCCGTCGAGTCGTTGCGCGGGTCCGCGCGCCAGAAGGCGCTGGGCGCCGAGCTGCGCGAGTGGGGCATCCCGACCGCCGCCGCCGTGGTGTACGCTGCGCGGGCCGGTTTGCGTGTGATCGCATCGGGCGGGATTCGCGGCGCGGTCGATGCCGCCGCGGCGCTCGCGCTCGGCGCGGACGCCGTGTCTCTGGCGTTGCCCTTCTTCAGGGCATTCACCGAGGGCGAGCAAGCCGGCGTACTCAGCGCAGGGGAACGTTTGATCGAGGGACTTCGCGTCGTGGCGTTGCTCACGGGCGCGCGCGACGCGCGCGCGCTGCGACGCGTGCCGCGCGTCCTCGGACCCGAGCTCACGCGCTGGATCGAAGACGGAAAGTGACGCAGAACGTCGAGCGCATTCACCCGCCGAGCGGACGCGCGGCGCGCAAGGACGAGACCCAGGCGCGGATCATCCACGCGTCGATGGAGCTCTTCGCCACGCGCGGCTACGAGGGCACGAGCATCTCGGCCATCGCAGCGAAGGCGGAGATCAGCCGCGGCGCGGTGTTCTGGCACTTCGGCAGCAAGGAGGGCCTGTTCCGCGAGGCGTGCAAACGCTTCTTCATCCCGTTCTGGCGCGAGGTGGAGCGCAGCCTCGAGTCACTCGGTCCACGTGAGCGCGTGCTGTCGCTCTTCGATCTCTACGAACAATTCGTGACGGCGAACCGCGAGACCATCCAGGCGCTCGTGCGCTGGGTGCTCGAGTCCGCGACGATGCGCGAGTCACTTCGCGGCGAGCTGCTCGCGCTCCACGCGATGTTCACGAACGATCTGCGCGAGGCGATCGGCGAGTTGTGTGGCGATCCGACCGAGGCCGAGTTCCTCACGACCACGTTGAACTCGCTGCTCGCGGGCAACCTGCTGTTCGGCGTCATCGATCCGGGGCCGGCGCAGGACAAGGGCCGCCGCGAGAGCCTGCGCGTGTTGGCGGAGCGCATGCTGTTCTCGGCTCCGCGGGCGCGCGAGCGAGCCGCGCGCGCATGAGCGCCGCGCCCCTCCAGCACGACGCGGCGGAGCTCGTCGCGCGCGCGCAGACCGAGAATTTTCCGGTCGCGCTGTTCGTGCTCTCGCGCGCGCAGCGCACGCACTTGATGGCGATCTACGGCTTCGCGCGTCTCGCCGACGAGCTCGGTGACTCCGCGCCGGGCGATCGCCTCGCGCAGCTCGACTTTCTCGAAGCGGACCTAGACCGCGCCTATCTAGGTCAGGCGCAGCATCCGCTTCTGCAGCGCTTGGCGCCGAGCTTGCGTCTGCTTCAGCTTCCGCGCGCGCCGTTCGCGGCGCTGATCGAGGCGAACCGGCGCGACCAGCGCATCGCGCGCTACGCGACTTGGCGCGCGCTCGCGGAGTACTGCGAGTACTCGGCGAACCCGGTGGGCCGGCTCGTGCTCCACGTCTTCGGCGCGGCGACGCCGGAGCGCTTCGCGCTCTCGGATCAGGTTTGTACCGCGCTCCAGCTCGCCGAGCATTGCCAGGACGTGGGCGAAGATTTCACGGCCGGGCGTGTGTATCTCCCGGCCGAAGACCTCGCGCGCTTCGGCGCGACCGAGTCGGACGTCGCGCGGGCCAGCGCGTCGCCGGCGCTGCGTTCGGTGCTGCGCTTCGAGGTCGCGCGCGCGCGCGGCCTGCTCGATTCGGGCAGCGCCCTGGTGCGCACGCTCACCGGCCGTGCGCGGCTCGCCGTCGCGGGTTTCATCGCGGGCGGGCGCGCGGCACTCGACGCGATCGAACGCGCGGAGTTCGACGTGCTCGCGACCGAGACCAAGCCGCGCCGCCGCGACCTCGCGCGCCGGCTGGTGGGAGCCTGGCTGTGACACCGCCGCGCGTCGCCGTCGTCGGCGGAGGGCTGGCGGGCCTCGCGGCCGCGATCGCCTGTGGCGACGCGGGCGCAGAAGTCACTCTGTTCGAGGCGCGGCCCCGACTCGGCGGCGCGACCTGGTCCACCGAGCTGCAGGGGCTGCAGGTCGACAACGGCCAACACGTCTTTCTGCGCTGCTGCACCGAGTATCTCGCGTTCCTCGAGCGCATCGGCGCGCGCGGACGCACCATCATCCAAACTCGGCTGGCGATTCCGGTTCTGTCTCCCGGCGGAACGACGTCGTGGCTCCGCCGCGTGGGCCTGCCGGCGCCGCTGCACCTCGCGCCGAGCCTCGCGCGCTATGCGCCGCTCTCGCTCGTGGAGCGGCTGCGGCTCGTCTCCGCCGCGCAGCGCTTGAAGTCCCTGCGCTTGGATGATCCGAGTCTCGACCGCACGACCTTCGCCGAATGGCTCGGGGCGCACGGCCAATCGCCGCGCGTGATCGAGCGCTTCTGGGATCTCGTCACGCGCCCGACGGTGAACCTGCCCGCGGCCGAGGCGTCGCTCGCGCTCGCCGCCAAGGTGTTTCAGACGGGCCTCCTACAGGCGCCCGACGCGGCGGACGTCGGTTACGCCGCGCTGCCGCTGGAGCGCGTGCACGCCGAGCCGGCCGAGCAGGCGCTCGAAAAGCTCGGCGCGGTGGTGCGCAAGCGCGCGCGCGTGCAGCGCATCGAAGTCGGCGCCGGCGGCGCAGTGACTGGGCTCTGGGTCGCGGGCCAGCGCATCGAATGCGACGCGCTCGTGCTCGCCGCGCCGCACGAGGACGCCGCGAAGCTCCTGCCCGACGCGGCGGGTCTCGACCCCTCCGCGCTCGGCAAGCTCGGCAGCTCGCCGATCGTGAACCTGCACGCGGTCTGGGATCGGCGCATCCTGCCGCACCCGTTCGCGGCTGGCGTCGGCACGCCGCTCGAGTGGCTGTTCGACCGCACCGAGGCCTCGGGCCTCGAGCGCGGGCAGTATCTCGCGGTGTCACTCTCCGCGGCGGACCGCTGGGTCGGTGTGTCGTCCGACGGGCTGCGCGAGGTCTTCGAGCCCGCCTTCCGCGCGCTGCTTCCCGCCGCACGCGATGCGGTGCTCGAGCGCTTTTTCACCACGTGTGAGCCGGCCGCGACGTTTCGCGGCGTGCCGGGCACGCGCGCGCTGCGCGCGCGCACCGAGACACGCGTGCCCGGGCTATATCTCGCCGGCGCGTGGACCGACACCGGCTGGCCCGCCACGATGGAAGGCGCGGTGCGCAGCGGGATGTCCGCGGCGCGCGCGGCGCTGATCGGCGTCGGGCGCACGCGCGGCCTTCCGGAGATCGCGGCGTGAGCGACGCCGTTCGCAAACCGACACTTTCCGGTGAAGCCCGCGAGGCGCTCGCGCGCGCGTGCGAGCACCTGTTCGCGACCCAGGACCCGGGCGGCTACTGGAAGGGCGAGCTCGAGACCAACGTCACGATGGACGCCGAGGACCTGCTGCTGCGCGAGTTTCTCGGCATCCGCGGCGAGGACGAGACCAAACACGCCGCGGTCTGGATCCGCTCTCAACAGCGCGCGGACGGCTCGTGGGGGACGTTCCAGGGCGGGCCGCCCGAGCTCTCGACGACGCTCGAGGCCTACGTAGGGCTGCGGCTCGCGGGCGATTCCGTCGACGCCGCGCACATGCGCCGAGCCGCGGAGCTGATTCGCTCGCTGGGCGGGCTCGAGAAGTCACGCGTGTTCACGCGCTTCTGGATGGCGCTCTTCGGGCTCTGGTCCTGGGACGATCTGCCCGCGCTGCCGCCGGAAGTGATCTTCCTGCCGCCCTGGTTTCCGCTCAACATCTACGCCTTCGGCTGCTGGGCGCGTCAGACGATCGTGCCGCTCACCGTCGTCGCGGCGCACCGCCCGAGCCGACGCCTGCCGTTCGCGATCGACGAGCTGCGCACCGGCGCTCTGCCGCCACCGCGCCAGTCACTCCGCACGTGGGGCGGCCGCTTCCAGCTCCTCGACCGCGCGCTCCGCTTCTACGAGCGTCATCCGCTGCGAGCCGTACGCAAAACTGCGTTGCGCGTCGCGGCCGAGTGGATCCTGCGCCGCCAGGAGGCGGACGGCGGTTGGGGCGGGATCCAGCCGCCTTGGGTGTACTCGATCATGGCGCTGCACCTGCTCGGGTATCCGCTGACTCACCCGGCGATCGAGAAGGCGCTCGCGGGCCTCGACGGCTTTACGCTCGACCGCAGCGGACGCCGGCGCCTCGAAGCGTGTCAGTCCCCGGTGTGGGATACGGCGCTCGCGGTCGTGGGCTTGAACGACGAGGGGGTCGCGCAGGATCATCCGGGGCTCGTGCGCGCGGTCGACTGGCTGCTGCGCGAAGAGATTCGCGTGACCGGTGACTGGGCCGTCCGCCGGCCCAGGCTCGAGCCCGCCGGCTGGGCGTTCGAGTTCGCGAACGACAACTACCCCGACATCGACGACACGGCCGAGGTCGTGCTCGCGCTGCGCGGCGCGGCGGGTCACGGCCGCACGGACGTCGAGGCGGCGATCAAGCGCGCCGTGAACTGGACGCTCGGTATGCAGTCGTCGAACGACGGCTGGGCGGCGTTCGACGTCGACAACACCAGCAAGCTCTGCGCGGAGCTCCCGTTCTGCGACTTCGGCGAAGTTACGGACCCGCCGAGCGCCGACGTGACCGCGCACGTCGTCGAGATGCTCGCGGTCGAGGGCCTGTCGAGCCTGGACGCCACGCGCCGCGGCTGTGACTGGCTCCTGCGCGAGCAGGAACCGGACGGCTCGTGGTTCGGTCGCTGGGGCGCGAACTACGTCTACGGCACCGGCGCAGCCGTGCCCGCGCTGGTCGCGTGTGGAACGCCGGCGTCGGACCCGTCGATCCGGCGCGCGGTGCGCTGGCTCGAGCAGCACCAGAACCCCGACGGCGGCTGGGGCGAGGACCTGCGCTCCTATGTCGACCGCAGCTGGGCGGGTAGAGGAGTCTCCACGGCGTCACAAACGGCGTGGGCGTTGCTCGCCCTGCTCGCCGCCGGCGAGCGCGGCCCGGCCGTGGAGCGCGGCGTACACTTCCTGGTGTCGACGCAGCGCCCCGACGGCGACTGGGACGAGCCCGAGTTCACCGGCACCGGCTTCCCAGGCGACTTCTACATCCGCTATCACATGTACCGGATCGTGTTCCCGCTGATGGCGCTCGGCCGCTATGTGCGAGGTTCGGCATGACTGATTCGCCGCAGTCACTCGTGGTGCTCGCGCCGCTCTGGATCGAAGCGCGCGCGCTGCGGCCTGGCCTGTCGGGGTCGACGCTCGTGCGCTGCGGCCTGGGTCCCGAGCGCGCGCAGCGCGCCGCGCAGGAGCTCGCCGCACGCCGCCCCACGCCGCGCGCCATTGCGGTCGCCGGCGTCTGCGCCTCACTCGATGCGCGCTTCGTTCCCGGCGACGTCATCGTCGCGTCCGAGATCCGCGGCGCCGGCGCGTCCCGACCGCTCGAATCCGCGAAGCCACTGGCGCGCGCGCTCGAGTCATGCGGCATCGGCGTGCATCTCGGCCCGATCCTCTCGCTCGATCACCTGCTGCGCCGCGCCGAGCGCGAGTCACTCGCCGCGACCGGCGCGATCGCCGTGGACATGGAATCCGCCTGGCTCGCGTCACTCGCGGACCAGTTCCCCTTCGCGGTTCTGCGCGTGGTCTCGGATGGCCCCGGCCACGAGCTCATGAGCCCGCGTATCGTCGCGAACGGCCTGCGCGCGCTGCGCGCGTTGCGCGCCGCCGCACCCTCACTCGCCATCTGGGCGCAAACACTGGAGGCACCCTCGTAATGCCCGTCCCCCTACGCCAGACGCTGCGCATCGGCGCGTACTTGTTCAAGCAGAAGCTCTTCGGGCGGAAGAAGTTCCCGCTGATCGTCGAGCTCGAGCCGCTGTTCGCGTGCAACCTCGCGTGCGCGGGCTGCGGAAAGATCCAATACCCAAAGGACATCCTGAAGAAACGCATGTCGGTCGCCGACGCGCTCCGCGGCATCGAGGAGTGCGGCGCGCCGATGGTGTCGATCGCCGGCGGTGAGCCGCTGATTCACCCCGAGATCCACGAGATCGCGGCTCAGCTAGTCGCGCGCAAGAAGTTCGTGTATCTGTGCACGAACGGCCTGCTCATGCGCCGCAAGTTCGACAAGTTCGCGCCGTCGCCGTACTTTTCGTGGGTGGTGCACATGGACGGTCTGCGCGACCGCCACGACGCGTCGGTGTGCGAGCCGGGCGTGTTCGACGAGTGTGTGCTCGCGATCCAGGAAGCGAAGGCACGCGGCTATCGAGTCACCACGAACACGACGTTCTTCAGTCACGACGATCCGAAGACGGTGCGCGAGGTGCTCGACTTCCTGAACGACGACCTCGAGGTCGACGAGATGATGATCTCGCCGGGCTTCGCGTACGGAAAGGCGCCGGACCAGGAGCACTTCCTGCCGGTCGAGCAGACGCGCAAGATGTTCAGCCAGGCGTTCGCCGATGGAAATCGCGAGCGCTGGCGGCTGAATCACACGCCGCTCTTCCTCGACTTCCTCGAAGGCAAGGTCGAGTACGACTGCACGGCCTGGGCGATCCCGAGTCTTTCGATCTTCGGCTGGCAGAAGCCCTGCTACCTGATGTCGGACGGCTACGCGAAGTCGTACCAGGAGCTGATCGACACGGTCGAATGGGAGAAGTACGGCCGCGGCAAGGACCCGCGCTGCGCGAACTGCATGGCGCACTGCGGCTACGAGCCGACCTCCGTCTTCGCTACGACGCAGTCACTCAAGGAATCGATCCGCGCGTTCCGGGAGGTGCTGTAGATGGAGGTCGGGCTGTCGATCTTTCCGACCGCGTACTCGATCAGCCCCGTGCGGCTGGCCAAGGAGGCCGAGGCGCGCGGCTTCGAGTCGCTGTTCATGATCGAGCACACGCACATCCCCGCGTCGCGGAAGACGCCCTATCCGCTGGGCGGGAACCTGCCGAGCATCTACTGGGAGAGCTTCGACCCGTTCGTCGCGCTCTCGCAGGCAGCGGCAGTGACGACACAGCTCCGTGTCGGTACGGGCATCTGTCTCGTGCCCGAGCACCACCCGCTCGCGCTGGCCAAGCGCATCGCCTCGCTCGACTCACTCTCCAACGGCCGCTTCATCTTCGGCATCGGCGCGGGTTGGAACGCGGAGGAGCTCGACAACCACGGCGTCGCCTTCAAGGATCGCTGGGCGGTCACTCGTGAGTCGATCCTCGCGATGAAGGAAGTGTGGACCAAGAAGGACGCGTCGTTTCACGGCAAGCACGTGAACTTCGACGCGGTCTGGAGCGAGCCCAAGCCGGTGCAGAAGCCACACCCGCCGATCCTGATCGGCGCGAGCTCGGAGAAGGCGATCGAGCGCGTCGCCGAGTACGCCGACGGCTGGCTGCCGATCATGGGCTCGTGCGACATGCCCGCGCGCTTGAAGCAGCTCGAAGCTGCTTGCGCGAAGCGCGGCCGCGACGCCAAGAAGCTCGACATCAGCGTCTTCGCCGCGCCCAGCGCGCCGGGCGAGCTCGAAAAGCTCGCGAAGCTCGGCGTCAAGCGAGTCATTCTGCCGCTGCCGACTCAGGACGAGGCCAAGATCCTCGGCATCCTCGACGGCTACGCCCCGCTGATCGCGAACCGCCCGCGCTGAACTGGTCGCCAGATACTGAGTTGGTTGTCGGGAAGGCGAACCGAGAACACTCCGTCGGTCGAAGCGTTCGCCAGCAATCCACGCAGGTCGCCTTCGAACTCGGCGAGTCGGGAACCGAACAAGTGCGGCGCCGTCGAGGACATCGAGAACGTCTCGGCCACGAGATCGTCGATCGTCCGGACCATGACTCGTCCGTCTGGAACGCGAACGATCTCCGGTCCGACGAAGCCGGCCGCGCGGAAGACACTCGCCTCGCCGTCCGGTGACGAGTTGCGGATCGACCGGCCGGCGCGGCGGTCGCCTCCCAGGTAAGTCCGGCGCAGCGCATCGATTCGATCTCGGGGCGGCATCGGGTGGTCGTCACCGCGCGCGAGGTCGGCTTGGTGGCGGCCGTCGACGTGGACCGCCGCGCCGTTCGGCTCGAGCATGTCGCGAACCGCGGCGGCGACCCGCAGGCGATCCATCCAGTGGAACGATGCAGCGAAGGTCACGGCGCGAAAGGTCCCGAGATGGGCGGGGAGCTCCTCCCCTCGTCGCTGAACCCAGCGGGCGCTCTCCACTCTCCGTTCCGATGCCAGTCGTCTCGCCTCGCGGATCATGCCGGCGTCGGGATCGAGCCCGACGACCTCGTCGAACAGGTGGGCGAGCCGCAGCGCCACCGTGCCCGGCCCGCAGCCGACGTCCAGAAGCCTCCCTCGACCGTCGAGCGCGAGGGCCCTTCGGAACGCATCCGCGAGCCCGGGAGCGTAGGGCAGCCGTCCGCGCTCGTAGTGCTCGGCGGCTCCGGCGAAGAGCGTCTCGTCCCACTCCCAATCGGACCAGTCACCGTGCACGCGGGCGAGCCTACCGGATGCGGGCAGCGCTTGAGAACTTCGCGTCGCGCGTCCGTATAGAATGAGCGGACCGGAGGGTCCGTTTGATCAAGCTATACGAGCATCCGCTTTCGCCCTACGCGCAGAAGGTCAAGATTTTCCTGCTCGAGAAGGGCATCCCCTTCGAGGCGCAGACGCCGATCGGCGCCGGCGGCGTCGAACCGGAGTTCGCGCAGGCCAGCCCGCGCGGTGAAGTGCCGATGCTCGTCGACGGCGCGACGAAGATCTTCGACTCGACGATCATCTGCGAGTATCTCGAGGACAAGTATCCCGCCAAGCCGATGCGCCCGATCTCGGCCGAGGACCGCGCGCGCGTGCGCATGCTCGAGGACACCCTCGACACGATCTACGAAGGCGTGACTTGGGCGGTGTTCGAGATCGAAGGCTGGGGCCGCGCGAAGGGCGAGCTGAAGACGGTGCTCTTGAAGCGCGCCGCCGAGCAGATCGCGGGCATGAGCCGCTGGCTCGAGCGCGAGCTCGGCTCGCGCACCTGGTTCAACGGTGACTCGTTCGGCTGGGGCGACGCGTGCGCGTATCCGTTCGTCGCCGGCGCGGCGGGTCAAGGCAACCCGCCGCCCGCGGGCTCGAAGCTCGGGGCATGGCTCGCGCGCGCGATGGAGCGGCCGAGCGTGAAGCGCTGCATCGCGGACATCGGCGCCATCCAAACGGGCATGGGCATCGAGGTGCTTCAGCAGATGCTCGCGTCCGGCTTGTTCAAGCGCGAGTACCGCGACCACCGCCTGGAGTGGATGCTGCGCAGCGGCGGCGTGTCGATCGTGATCGAGGGCATGCAGAAGAACAACATTCGGTTCAGCAACGAACCGTCGTAACAGAGGGAGACACTCCATGGAAGGCACCGCGAAGAAGCCGAGTTATCTGGGTCTGTTGAATGCGATCGCGCTGGGCGAGGGGCGCGCGCACCAGTATCTGTCGTGCTGGGCGGCGAAGACGCCGGACCCGGACGTGAAGAAGATCATCGCGACGGTCGCGATCCGCGAAGGCGAGCACTCGCACGCGTTCACCAAGCGCCTGTGCGAGCTGGGCTTCGCGGTTCAGGATCGCCCGGACACGACGTTCGAGAAGAACATGGGCATCGCGAACGCGGATTGCTCCGACCTCGAGAAGTTCGAGGCGCTCGGCTACGGCCGCGGCGGCGAGATGAGTCGCGACCCGTTCAAGGGCATCTTCGACGACGAATCGATCGACGTGCAGACCGGCGAGCTGCTGGGTCGCTACATCGCCGAGGAGCGCGACAGCGGTCGCATGCTGCGCGGTTGCTACAACGTGCTGCGCGAGCGCGCGGGCGCGCGACGCCCGGGCATGAACCCGGCGGCTGGCGCGAATGAGCTGCGCGATCTGCACGGCCGGCTCGACGAGATCTGCGCGGCGATCGGCAAGCTGCAGCAAGAAGTCACTGCGCAGCGCCGCTAGCCTCGGAATCGCCATGGAGGAAGTCGACCCGACCGCGCTCGGCACGGCACGCGTGCTCGCGGTCGGGGCGCATCCCGACGACGCGGAGTACTACGCGGGCGGAACGCTCGCGCGCTTCGCGGAGGCGGGCGCAAACGTCACCTTACTCGTCTGCACGGGAGGGGGGCGCGGCGGCCGGGGACTCGACGACCCGGTCGCCGTCCGCGCGTCCGAGCAGGCGAACGCCGCCGAGATCATCCCGTTTCACGCCCGTCAGAATCTCGGCCGCACGGACGGCGAGCTCGTGAACGACGACGCGCTGCGCGAGCGCCTGGTGCACGCGCTGCGGCGCGTGAAGCCCGACATCGTGTTCACGCACGACCCGCGCGCGCTGTTCGCGCCCGTGCGCGATCGTTTCCGGCTCCAGCACTCCGACCACCGCGCCGCGGGCCAGGGGCTACTCGATTCAGTGTACCCGCGCGCGCCCAGCCCGAACTTCTTCCCCGAGCAGCTCGCCGAGCCCGGCCTCGAGCCTTGGTACCCACGCGAGGTCTGGCTCATGGACACCGCCGAGCCCAGCGTGCGCGTCGACGTCACCAAGAGCTTCGAGCGCAAGCTCGACGCGCTGCGCGCGCACGTCAGTCAGAACCCCGACGACTCACTCGTGCGCGCCTCGCGCTCGCTCGGCCCGAGCGAGGAGTTCGTGCGCCTCGTTCTGCGCCGCGGCGAGTGGCGGGCGGGATGAGAGCGCGGATGGCACTGGCCGCGGTCGCGCTGCTCGCGTTGGCTTCCGGCTGCTCGACCCCGGGGTCGAGCAGCAACCCGCTGATGAAGCGCCTCGGTGGCGACGCGCACACGCCTGTGCCGCTCTACGGGCGGGCGGTGGTCGTGTTCATTCGTCCGACCAAGGATTCCTACATGACTCAGTCCACGGTGTACGAGATCAGGCGCGACGGCGACTACTTCGTCGGCGTCGTGTCTGCCTCGAGTCGGGTTGCTTACGTGACGGATACGGGAAGTCACCTGTTCATGGTCGTCGACGACCGCCGACCGCGCATCGGCTGGTGGAAGTCGCGGTTCTCGCTGCTGCCCGTGCGCAGGCCGCAGATCGAGTCGAAGGAGTTCCAGCAGTGGGACTCGGTCGACCTCCTCGCGCCGGGTCCGGGCTGCGAGCAATGGGTGCGAGACAGCGTCAACAGCATCGTGGAGAAGCGAAACCAGTATCTGCCGGAGTGGTACAAGAAGTCCGAGTCGGAGCGAAGGAGCATCGGCTTGCACGCCGAGGACGGCTATCCCTGATTCGCGCGGCTCCTCGGGCTCCATCACTCGTGCCCGTGGCGGTGGTGAAGATCCGACACGTGCGCGTGTCGGTGCAAGAGCCGCTCGTGGCGGTGCGCGTGTGAGTGCGGCTCCGAGACGGGTCCTTCGTGGTGCTGGTGGTGTTCGTCGTGCACGTGGCTGTGCTCGTGCTCCAGCGCTTCGTGCAGATGAAGGTGATCATGACTCGCGCGAACCAGAAGCACGACGCCGACGGCCATGAGCGCCGCGGCTGCGCAGTCGACGCCTCGCGGCGCGTCGCCGAGCAGCGGGATCGCGAGCAGCGCGCCGGCGAATGGCGCCGTCGCAAAGAGCGCGGACTCACGGGCGGCGCCGAGCTCGCGTAGCGCGTAGACCGCGAGCACGATGCTGGCGCCGTAGCTCAAGCTGCCGACGACGAGGGCCGCCAGCACGACCTTCGGCTCCGGCAGCGCCTGCCCCATGAGCAGGGCGAGCGAGAGCATGCAGACGCCCGCGCTGGACGCCTTGATCGAGACCAGCGCGATCGGGTCACGCAGCGACAGCCGTTGCGTCCAGTTGTTGTCCAGACCCCAGCAGAGGCACGCACCAGCGATCGCCCCGAGACCGAGGACTCCGGCGGACACGGGTCCCGAGGGAAGGCCGAGCAGAACGGCTCCCGAAACGATGAGCGCCGCGGCAATGACCTCGCGTCGGCCGAGGTGCTCGCCAAAGAACGCGAGCGCGAGCAGGATCGTGAAGGGTGCTTCGAGGTTGAGGAGAAGGGCTCCCGCCAGCGCGGTGACTCGCTCGAGCCCCAGCAGCATCAGCACGGGGCCGGCGATCCCGCCCGCCGAGATGACTGCGACGAGAAGCGGCAGGTCCGCCCGCGACAAAGGAGCTTCCCGCCTCGTTTCGCCTTCGCCCCGCAGCGCGCGAACAACGAGCAACGCGACGCCCGCGCCGAGATAGAAGAGCGCCGCGAGCATGAGCGCCGAGACAGACGGAAGCAGGAGCTTCGCGAGCGGCGCGCTCGCGCCGAATAGGACCGCGGCGCCCAGCGCGCACAGCGTGCCCCGAGCTCGTGCAGAGAGATCTGACCCAGCCAACCGACGCGAGGGTACCGATCTACTCCGGCATTCGCGCGCCGGGCCGCGTAAGATCGCCGCGTGCTCAAGGGCAAGTGTCTCTGCGAGGGCGTGCGCTTCGAAATCACCGGGGAGCTCGGCCCGCTCGCCTACTGCCACTGCACGCAGTGCCGGCGCGCCAGCGGAACCGCCTTCAGCGCGAACGCGGACGTGCAGCGCGGCGAGCTGTGGTTCACGAGCGGCGACGCGCTGCTGCGCGAGTTCGAGTCCTCGCCCGGTCGCTTCCGGGCGTTCTGCAGCCGCTGCGGTTCGCCGATCTACAAGCGCACCGCGGAGCGGCCCGAGGTCATGCGCGTCCGACTCGGCCTGCTCGAGGACGACCCGCAGCTGCGCGCGCGCCTGCACGTCTGGGTCTCCGAGAAGGCGCCGTGGTACGAGATCACCGACTCACTGCCGCAGCTGCCCGAAGGACTGCCGAAGCAGTGAATCGCCTCGTCACGGCCAGCCCGCGCCCGCCACCTCGACCTGAAGGGTCTCGATCTTCCCGCTGCGCTTCTCGACACACTCTTCGGGGTGGTGAGTCTCGGCGGTGCAGATGAACAGCGTCTTGCGGTCGGGCCCGCCGAGCGCGCAGGCGTAGGGGAGCGCGGATGCGCGCAGGCGGCGCGAGACGCGGCCGCCTTCGTGGACTCGCAGACACTCGTTGGTCAGTGGCGAAGCGACCCAGACGGCGCCTTCGGCGTCGAGCGCGATGCCATCGGGAACCGTGGCGCCGTCCAGCTTCGCGAACACGCGGCGCCTCGAGAGGGAGCCGTCGCTCGCCTTGTCGAACGCCGTGAGACACCCGCCGAACGTCTCGGCGGCGATGAGCGTTCGATCGTCCGGCGTGATCACCATGCCGTTCGGGAACATCAGCTCGGTGGCGGCGACGTGCACGGAGCCGTCCGGGTCGACGCGCGCGAGCGAGGTGGTGCGCTGCGGCTCGCCCGCAATCAAGTCGAAGCCGAAGTTCCCGATGTACGCACGTCCGTGTCGGTCGACCACCATGTCGTTCGCGTGAAACGTGGCGATCGGGGCGAGATCCGCGACGGGCTTCAACCCGTCGGGGTCGAGTCGCAAGAGCCGCCGGTCGTACATCGACACCACCAACAGGCGGCCGTCCGGCAGCCAGCCGAGGCCCGATGGCCTCTGCTCGACCTCGACCACCGTGCGCGCGCGCCCGTCGAGGCCAGCGCGCAGCACGCGCTTCCCGTGCATGTCGCTGAACCAGAACTCCCCCTCGTGCCAGCGCGGGCCTTCCGGGAAGCAGAGCCCATCGATCAGGACCTTCGTTTCAGTCATTCGCGCATGCTACGACGGGGACGAGAGCGATGCGAGCGCCGCTGCGGGAAGGGACCGCGTGGATCAAGCGCGAGAGGATGGCAGCGCTTCAGTACGCGACGTGCGCCTCGAGCCGGCCGCTCGCCACCCGCACCACGACGAGCCGCGACATGCACGGCATGCAATACACGCGGTCGCCCGGGCGCAGCTCGCGGGTCGAGCGAATCACGACCGAGCAGACCGGGCAGACGACCTCGTTGGCTGCGAGTGAGTCGCCGGGGCCGCGCCACTTTCGGTAGAAACGGCGGTACTTGGCGGGAACCTCGTCGAAGCCGGTGTCTTCGAGAATGAAGCGCTGGCGCGGCGCATCGTCCTCGACTTCGAGCGGGTCGGCAATCACTCGAAGCCCAGACGCGCGACGGCGGCCAGGTAGCTGCGGCCGAGCTCGGGGCGCTCGCTGCGCGGAACCTCGACCTCGGCCAACGTCTCCTCGAAGCTCGCGAGCACGAGCGGATCGAGCTCGCGGCGCACCTCGGCGAGTCGCGGGCGCACGTGCGGTGACTGCTTCAGGCGGCGGCCCAGCTCGTTCTCGCCGAAGCCGATGTGGCGCCGCTCGTCGCGCACGATTCCCTCGAGGATCTCGCGAGTCACAGGGTCGGCCCGCTTCGCGTGGGTTTGGAAGACGACGAACTCCATCGCCTCGAGGATCACGTTCTGCGCGAAGATCGCGGCTTCCCAGTCCTTGCTCGCCACGAGCTCCAGCAGCCGCCGCTTGAACATCACGAGCGCGTGATTCGCGCGGCGCTCGACCTCGGCCTCCGCGTCGGCGACGCCGAGATCGCGCATGCGGTGCAGGAACACTTCCAAGTGTCGTCCCTCGTCGACCACCTGCGTCGAAAGGAAGATCTTCGCCTGCCGGTTGGGCGCGAACCCGATCAGCCCGCTCGCGCCCTCGAGCGCGGCGGTCTCGCCCACGCAGTAGTTCGCCAGAACGGTGAGCAGGCGCTCACGCGCGCGCGGCTCGAGCGGCGCGCCGGCACCTGCGGCGCCGTGGCCGTATGGGCGCCCGGTCAGATAGCCCGACACCGCCTGGAACCAGAATTCGAAGGAGTGGACCTCCTCGAGGAACGCCTCCGGTTCCAGGCGATGCGGGTCGTGGGCGTGACTCGGGAAAGTCACGGCCCGGGAGGGGTTTGGTACTCGAGGCCGATCCGCTCGAGCCGGACCTTGAACTCCTTCAACACCGTGCCGCCGAGCAGTCGTTCCATCTCGGCGGGCGCGAGCGCGCGCAGGTCCGCGCCCTGCCACGTCGCGGGCTTCGCGATCTCGCCGCGCGCTTCGGCCGCGCGCGTGATGCGCTCCATCTCATCGCGCTCGGTCGTGTCTCGAAACGCCGCCGCGAAGGTCGCGAGCATGTGGTAACTCATGTCGCGCTGCATGCGCTGAACGTCGGGCTTCCTGCCGGGGTTCTCGCGAATCAGCGCGCCGATGCGGTTCTCGCCGAAGCCCACATGGCGGCGTTCGTCCGCGATCACGCCCGAGAGCGTGTGGCCGAACTTCGGATTCAGCGACTGATTGCCGGTGTGCATGAGCTCGAATACGTGGAAGGCCATTCCTTCGAGGATCACGTTCTGCCCGACGACCCCCGCGACGAAGTCCTTCTTGTCGACCTTCTCGAGCAGCACCTCGGCGAACTTCACGAGGTGCGGGTTCGCATGCGCCTTGAGCGCGTCCTCGAGCTCGGCCTTCCTCACGCCCAGGTCATAGAGGCGCTGGGTGAACACTTCCACGTGCCGCGCCTCGTCGATCGTCTGCGTGGCGAGGAAGCGCTTGCTCGCCTCGTCTGGGGCGGAGTTGATGAGTCCGGACGATGCCGCCAGCGCGCAGCGCTCGCCGACGACGAGCTGTACCGTCGTGCGAATCGCCGCGGCGCGCATCGCCGGATTTTCGAGGATGAGCGACGCCTCCTTCTCGTTCGGGGCATGACCGTATTCGGTGTTCATCAAGTAGCCCTGTGGAGCCGACTCGAGCCATGACTGAATCGAGTACGCGCCGAGAAAATCCGCCACGGAAAACCCTCCTCCTGAGTGTCCAGCAAGAGCAGAATGCACGCGGCGTGCCTTCGCGCGGACGCACACCGAGCGGTGTCGGACAAGATTCGCGCGCGCGAATGTCACACGCGTGGCCCGGCGCCACAGGGTCACTGAGCCTCTTGCTACTCGCGCCTCAGCAGGAGCAGGCCGCCCATCGCGACGAACGCGATTCCCGCCACCCGGTCGATCCAGATCGGCGGCACGACGCGCGCGAGCGCCTCGCCCGCGAGCACGCCAACGGCGCTCGCCACGACCAGCGCCCCGGCCGCGGCGAGGAACACCGTCCAGCGTGACTCGCCCGAGGCCGCGAGCGAGAGCGTCGCGAGCTGCGTCTTGTCGCCGAGCTCTGCGATGAAGATCAGACCGAACGTCGAAGCGAACAGGCGGAGGCTCATGCAGCGGAATGTACTGCGCGCGGAGTACGATGCGCCAAAGCGGCCGCGCCGCAGGGGGAAGTCGATGACGCAGAACGCGCCGGCGCTCGATGGTATGCGCGTCCTCGACCTGTCGCAGTACGAGGCCGGACCGAGCTGCACGCAGCTGCTGGCGTGGCTCGGCGCCGACGTCGTGAAGATCGAGCGGCCAGGCAGCGGCGACCCGGGCCGCTCGCTGCTCGGCGCCACGGGTACGGCGGCGTACTTCCTGTACTGGAACACCAACAAGCGTTCCGTCGCGCTCGACCTCGAGAAGCCGGAGGGGCGCGGGCTCTTGCTGCGCATGCTTCCGCGCTACGACGTGTTCGTCGAGAACTTCGGGCCGGGGGTGATCGAGAAGCTCGGGCTCGACTACGAGACACTCCGCGCCCGCCACCCCGCGCTGATCTACGCGCGCATCAAGGGCTTCGGCGGGTTCGGCCCGCACGCGAACTACAAGAGCTTCGACATGGTCGCGCAGGCGACGGCGGGCGCGTTCTCGGTGACCGGCGCGAAGGACGGCCCGCCGATGTGTCCCGGTCCGACGATGGGTGACTCGGGCACCGGCGCGCAGGCTGCGCTCGCGATCACCGCCGCGTACGTGCAGCGGCTGCGCACGGGCATCGGCCAACTCGTCGAGCTCTCGATGCAGGAAGCGATGACGTACTACATGCGCACGCGCCTCGCGAACGGCTCGTCGTTCGGGGGCGACGTCGCGCCGCGGGCGGGCAACGGCGAGGGACCGATGCTGAATCTCTACCCGTGCGCGCCGGGTGGGGCGAACGACTACGTGTATCTCGTGGTCGCGACGCCGCGCATGTGGGAGCAGCTCTGTGGCGCGATGGGCCGGCCGCAGCTAGCCGCGGACCCGCGCTTCGCGGGCTGGATCGCGCGACACCAGAACGGTTCGGCCTGCTACGAGGAGATCGCGAGCTGGACGCGCAAGCACACCAAGCACGACGCGATGCGCATCCTCGCGAGCGCCGGCGTGCCGTGCGGCGCGGTGAACGACTCGCGCGACCTGTTCGCCGATCCGCACCTGCGCACGCGCGGCTTCGTGGTGGAGCTGGAGCACGAGGCGCACGGGAAGGTCGCGCACCTCGGGAATCCGCTGCGCCTGTCCGAGAGCCGGGTCGAGATGCGCGCGGCGCCCGCGCTGGGCAAGCATACCGGTGAGGTTCTGCGTCAGGATCTGGCGATCAGCGATGCTGAGCTGAGTCATTTGCGAGACACCGGCGTGATTCCGCCGGCGAGGGAGTGAAGATGGCCGAGCTTTCCGGCGCGCAGATCGTGGCGCGCAGCCTCCAGGAACAGGGCGTGGGCGCGATGTTCGGCATCGTCGGCTACCCGGTCGTACCGATCGCCATCGCCGCGCAGCGCGGCGGCGTGCCCTACTTCGGCTTCCGCAACGAGCAGTCCGCGAGCTACGCCGCCGGCGCGTACGGCTATCTCACGGGTCGGCCGGGCGTGTGTCTCGCCGTGTCGGGGCCGGGGATGATTCACGCGATCGCGGGGCTCGCGAACGCGCAGGCGAACTGCTGGCCGATGCTCTTGATCGGCGGCGCAAATGACTCGTTCCAGAACGGCATGGGCGCGTTTCAGGAGTGCCCGCAGATCGAGGCCGCGCGCCCGTTCGTGAAGTACGCCGCGCGCCCGGACTCGATCGAGCGCCTGCCGTACTACGTCGAGCAAGCCGTGCGCGCGTCGCTCTCCGGCCGACCCGGCGCGGTGTATCTCGATCTGCCGAACGACCAGATCGTCGGGAAGCGCGAAGAGGAGAAGGTGGGCTGGGCCCCGCGCACGCCCGAGCCGGCGCGCGCGCAGGCGGAGCCGAACGCGATCGAGCGCGCGCTCGAGGTGCTGCGAAGCGCCCAGCGGCCGCTCGTGATCGTGGGTAAGGGCGCGGCCTGGGCGCGCGCGGAAGACGAAGTGCGCGAGCTCTTGCGCCGCACTCACTTGCCGTTCCTCGCCACGCCCATGGGCAAGGGCGTCGTGCCCGACGACGATCCGCTCTCGGTCGCGCCCGCGCGCAGCTTCGCGCTGCAGAACGCCGACGCGGTGCTGTTGCTGGGCGCGCGCCTCAACTGGATCTTGCACTTCGGCCTGCCACCGCGCTTCGCGAAGGGGGTGAAGGTGGTGCAGCTCGACGTGTCCGCGGACGAGATCGGCCGCAACGTGCCCGCGGAGGTCGCGCTGGTCGGCGACGCGAAGGCCGTCGTCGCGCAGCTGAACGACTCACTCGCGAAGACGAAGTGGACCTACCCGCAGGAGACACCGTGGCGTGTCGACCTGCGGCGCGAGGTCGCCAAGAACCAGGAGAGCGTCGCCGCGATGTTCGCCGACGACTCCGTGCCGATGAACTACTACCGCGCGCTGCGCGAGATCCGCGACCTCTTGCCGCGCGACGCCGTCGTGTGTAGCGAGGGCGCGAACACGATGGACATCGGGCGCACGGTGCTGCCGAACTTCGCGCCGCGCCACCGCCTCGACGCGGGCACGTTCGGCACCATGGGCGTCGGCCTCGGCTTCGCGATCGCGGCCGCGGTCGCCCATCCCGAAAAGCACGTGGTCGCCGTCGAAGGCGACAGCGCGTTCGGCTTTTCCGGCATGGAGTTCGAGACCGCCTGCCGCTATCGCCTGCCGATCACGTTCATCATCCTGAACAACAACGGCATCGGTGGCGGCGTCGACGAATTCGACCCCGCGAACGTACCTGTTTCCGTGTATACCCCGCGCGCGAGATACGACAAGATCGCGGATGCGTTCGGCGGCCGGGGCTTCTTCGTCACGAAGCCCGACGAGCTCGGCCCCGCACTGAAGGACGCGCTCGCGAGCCCGGTTCCGACCATCGTCAACATCATGCTGAACCCGCGCGCGGACCGGAAGCCGCAGAAGTACGGCTGGCTCACGCGGTGAAGCCGGTGTTCGGAAACGCAGCCGAGGCCGCCGAGACGTCGCGCGGATGGTTTCTGGGTCACTTCATGCCGGGCGAGGACAACCCGCTCCGCAGCCGCGATCTGGAAGTCAAGTGGTTCACGCACAAGAAGGGCGAGACGCGCAGCGAGTGGGCGCCAGCCAGTCCCGTTCGCACCCTGAATGTTCTGATTCGGGGGAAGTTCGTCGTCCTGTTTCCCGACGAGGAGGTCTCGCTCGGGAACGAGGGTGACTTCGTCTTGTTCGGCCCAGGAATCGCACATGCGTTTCGCTCCGTCGAGGAGTCTCTCGTGTTGACGGTGCGCTGGCCTTCCAACCCGCCGGAGGTCTCTCGCAATGGATAGTGAACGCGTGCGCTCGTTCAGCGTCGTCGTCCTCGCCTACCTCGCGGCGCTGACGGGCGCGATCGCGACCGGGGCGATCATGGGCCACGGCTCACCGATCCTCACCGTGTTCGTCGCGGACTGCTTGGCCACGCTCGTGGTCTTCGCCGCGAGCATGTGGTTCGCGAACTCGAGTCTGTATGATCCGTACTGGAGCGCCGCGCCTCCCGTGATCGCCCTGTACTGGGCGAGCGCGCCGCTGGGCTCGTCCGGCGTGCCCGCGCGCCAGTGGCTCGTGCTGCTGCTCGTCTTCGCCTGGGGCGTTCGACTCACTCTGAACTGGGCGCGCGGCTGGCCGGGTCTGCACCACCAGGATTGGCGCTACGACCTGCTGCGCGAGAACACGAACGCGCCGTACTGGCTGGTGAGTCTCTCGGGCATCCACTTCTTTCCCACCTTGATCGTCTTCGTCGGCTGCCTGCCGCTGTACGCCGCGCTCGCGATCGGCTCGCGGCCGCTCGGCTTCGTCGATGGGTTGGCGTGCGCAGTGACTGCGGGCGCGATCGCACTCGAGGCGATCGCGGACGAGCAGCTCCGCGCCTTCAACCGCGGCAAGCAGTCCGGGGAGATCTGCACGCGCGGACTCTGGGCCTGGTCGCGCCATCCGAACTACTTGGGAGAGATGGGTTTCTGGTGGGGGCTCTGGCTGTTCGCGGTGGCCGCCGCGCCCGAGTGGTATTGGAGCGTGATCGGTCCGCTCGCGATCACGGTGATGTTCCTCGCGGCGAGCATTCCGATGCTCGAGCGCCGCAGCCATGCGCGCCGGCCGGGCTACGCGGAGCACGTGAAGCGCGTGCCCGCCCTCCTGCCGCGCCGACCACGAAGCTGACGCTGAGTCATGGCGACGCCTGAGCGATCCGACGACGCCGAGCGCGCGCGCTGGACGCCGCTCTTTCCGAGCGAGCCGGTGCGCTTCGCGAGTGACTTCGCGTGGGGAGTTGCGTCCTCGGCGTTCCAATCCGAAGGCGGCGACGTCGCGAACGACTGGGTCGACGCCGCGCGCGCGGGCCGCGTGCCGCCGAATCCCGGCAACGGCTTCTTCGCGCGCGCCGAGTCGGATCTCGCTCTCGTCGCGAGCCTCGGCTTTCGCCACTACCGGCTGTCGGTCGAGTGGAGCCGGGTCGAGCCCGAGCGCGGTCGCTTCGACGAGTCCGCGCTCGACCGCTACCGCGCCATCTGCGACGCCGCGACCGCCGCGGGTGTGACTCCCTGGGTGAACCTCTTCCACTTCACGCACCCGCGCTGGTTCGCCGCGCGCGGCGGCTTTCTGGAGGTCGCGAACCACGCTGACTTCCTGCGCTACGTCGAGCGCGTCGCGAAGGCGTTGGTGCCGCATGCGAGTCATTTCCACGTCGCGAACGAGTCGCTGGCCTATGTGCTCACCGGGTACATGACGGGGCGCAACCCGCCCTTCGTGCGCGACGCGGCGTCCGCCTTCGCGATGACGCGCCACGTGCTCGCCCTGCACGCGGACGCCTACCGAATCCTGAAGACGCAGCAGCCTCAGCCGACCGTCGCGACGATCGAGGCCTATCTCGACCCGCGCCCCGAAGACGCGAACGACTCACTCCAGGTCGCCGCCGCCCGTCGCTTCGACGACTGGTACCACGGCGTGCTGCTCGAGGGGCTCGCGACCGGCTGGGTGCGTGCGCCCAGGCGCGAGCCCGAGGAGATCCCGCACTTGCGCGGGGCCCTCGACGTGTACGGTTTCAACTTCTATTCCTCGACCAGCTTCGGCGCGCAGGGGACGGGCACGTGGTCCAATCTCGCGGATCCGCCGCTCGATCGCATGAAGCGCAAGGTGCACCCGGGCGGGCTCGAGGCCGGATTGCTGCGTGTCGCGCAGGCGCTGCCGGGCGTTCCGCTGCTGGTCGCCGAGAACGGCGTGCCGACGACCGACGAGACCTTCCGCATCCGCTACGTCGCGGCGCACCTCGCGGCGCTCGCTCGCGCGCGCGCACGCGGCGCCGACGTGCGCGGCTACTTCCACTGGACCGCCGTCGACAACTACGAGTGGCACGCGGGCTTCGGTCCCGAGCGCTTCGGCCTCATCGGCTTCGACCCAGTGACTCTGGCGCGCAACGTGAAGGAGTCAGGGCGCTGGTTCGCCGAGCTGATCCGCTCCGGCGTCCTCGATCCCGCGCGCATCCCATGACGGGCCAACCGGCCTTCTCGTACGCGCGCTGGGCGGCAACGTCGGTCACCGCGAGGAACGCCGCGTCCTCGGCGCGGGCGGCTCGAATCTGACTCGTCATCGGGTCAGGGCTCGCGCTCAGCGTGGAACTCGGACCATCGGGAACAGCGGCGGTGAGCCACCGACGCGGACCTCACTGACCACCTCGAAGCCATGGCGCTCGTAGAGCGAGATATTCGCGGGGTTCGACGACTCGAGGTAGCTGTGCAAGTGCTGCTCGTCGATGCGCGCGAGCGCGTAGCGAAGCAGCGC
Organism: bacterium; assembly: GCA_041498295.1. Classification (GTDB taxonomy): domain Bacteria; phylum Myxococcota_A; class UBA9160; order SZUA-336; family SZUA-336; genus VGRW01. The sequence goes on from JBGQIB010000006.1 coordinate 43,381, forward strand.
GGCGCCGGTGCCCTTGCCCCGGCGCGTGGGGTCCACGCCGATGAACGCGAGGTGCCAGTGCGGCTCGTGCGGATGCGCCGCGTTGATCTCCCCGAGCATGGCGAAGGCTTCGGAGCGCGCGGGCTCCGCGACCGCTTCGTTGAACAAGGTCACGAGCGCTTCCAAGTCGGGCGCGACGCCCGGGGGAAGCCACAGCGATCCGCCCAGGAAGTCGTCGGTCGCGTGCGCCGCGCCGTGCTCGAACGCGCCCCTCGCGAAGGCGCCCACGAACGCAGGAAAGTGTCTCACATACTCGTGCGGCTCAGGCCAGAACCAGCGCATGATCGGGTCCGCGCCGAAGGCCATCAGCTGCAGGCTCACGGCGCGCGGCGCATCGCTCGGGTCGACGATGCGGATTTCCGGGTGCTCCATCGAGGCTCCTTCGGGCGTGCAGCTAGCTGGCGCCGCTGCCTTCCATCGTCCGCTGCATGCGCCGCATGCCGCGCAGCCAGTGCTCGAGGTCGGCGTTCTTGTTGTTCATCCACTTCTGCGCGATCGGGTCGGTGAGAATCAGGAAGCGCTCGGCGGCCACCGCGTCCACGACCATCTCGGCGACCTCTTCGGGCTCCTTGATCGGGCCGGCGACGTTGCGCGCGAATGCGGAGTCGGTGTTGCCGAGCATGGGAGTTCGCACGCCGAGCGGCGCCAACAACGACACGCGAATGCCTCTGTCGTGATAAGTGACCGACAGCCACTCGGCGAGTCCGACCACCGCGTGCTTGGTGACTGCGTACGTCAGGTTCCCGTGACTCGTCAGAATCCCGGCCATCGACGCCGTATGCAGCAGATAGCCGCTGCCGCGCTCGAGCATGCCGGGCAGCACCGCGCGCAGCGCGTACACGTGACTCATCAGATTGATCTGCCACTGCGCCTGCCAGACGTCGATCGGGGTCGTGAGTGGGTCGCCGCCGGTCGCGACGCCCGCGTTGCTGAAGAAGAGGTCGACCGGTCCGAGGCTGCGCTCGGTCTGCTTCACGAGCGCTCCGATGTCGGCTTCGCTCGCGACGTCGCACGGAATCGCGAGGCCGCCGATCTCACGGGCGATGGCTCGCGCGCCGTCGCCGTTGACGTCGACCGCCACGACGCGCGCGCCCTTGGCGCTGAACGCGCGTGCGCACGCCGCGCCGATGCCGCTCGCGGCCCCGGTGATGATGGCGGCCTTGCCCGCTAGATCCATCGCAGTGACTCAGAGCACGACATGTTCTTCCTCTCCGCTGCGCAGTCGGATGTCCGCGATCGAGAAGCTGCCGCGCTGCCGCTTGAATATGCTGTTCGCGATCAGCCACACGCGGACCACGTCGCCGGGCGGCGCGCCGAAGTAGCGCAGCGCGTCGGCGTACAGGCTGCGGCGCTCCGCTTGCCAGGCGCCGAGCCCTTCGCTCCCGGAGCGGATCACGACGTGGAACTCGCGGTGCTTCCAATTCGGGAGCGGGCACCAGTAGGCCGAGCCGACGGGCAGCGCCTTGCTCCAGTAGTAAGTGAGGTCGAGCCCATTCGCGAACTCGACGGCGAGGCTCAGGTAGTCGTGACTCGGGAGGCTGTCCTCGCGCAGGAGGCCCGGAAGCGCGTCTACGCGCCAGCGCCAGGCGATCTCCGTGTCCGGGCGCAACACGAACGCGACGTCGCGCTGCAGGATGCCCGCGTCACCGACGACCTCGCAAGAGAGCGCGCGCTCCCCACTCGGGCCCTGGCTCGCGCGGAATATCTCCGCGTCGCCGAGATTCCAGAGATAGCGCCAGCCGGCCGGGGCGGGGTCGCCGAGCGCGAGGCGGTCGCGCTCACTCGCCACCACGCCGAGTGAGTTGCCGGCCGCCGAGAGCGCCGCGAGCCCGTCCTTTGCGGGCCCGCGCCAGCGCACGGCCAAAATCCAGATCTCGCCAGTCATTGCCGCGTACACCGCGTCGTCCTGGAGCCGCGCGCCACTCGCGTCCTTCCAGTCGTTGGGGAAGTAGTTGCCGAAGAAGAGACGCCCGTCGTGCTCCGCGCGCAGGGTATTCGAGTCGCGGCTCGACGAGCGGATCGGCCCCGCTTCACCGATGCGCGCCCAGAGCTGCGTCCTGGGCGGCACCCAGATGTCGAGTGCCGCGGAGGCCACCGCGCGGCCCGCCGCGAAGTAACTCAGCTCGTCGCCCGCGCGCAGCGCGATTCCGCTGTCGCGCCAGGGCGGCTCGCTCGACGGAAGCCGGAGCCATACGTGCTCGGCGACGAGCTCGGCGGGGACCGCCGCGAGCGCGCGGTCCAGCTCCGCGCGAAAGCGCGGCAGGTCCGGGCCCGGCTCGCGCAAGCCGCGCAGGCGACGACCGATCTCGCGCACACCGAGACGCGCCGCGACCTGGAGATCGACGAGGGCATTCGACATGACGCGATTCTACTCCCGACGACCGACTCGCAGGCCCCGGCGGCTCAGCCGTGCAGGGGCCCGAGATTCATCACGACCCGCTCGGAGGTCAGCTTGCCGCCTTCGTCGAAGCGGTAGAAGGCGACGAACGGGAGCTCGACCTCGCGGTCCGTCGCCGCGAAGCCGAGGAACTCACTCGAGTGTTTCCCGCAGAGCCGACCCTCGACCACGATCTCGGCGTCGGTGACGTGCTCCTCGTCGATCAGCGCGCGCAGGCCGCTGAACGCGCCGGGCGCGGCGCTCATGCCCATGTAGCCATGCGCCCAGCGGATCGTTTCGTCCGTCGGCAACGACTGGCGGTTGTAGAGCATCACGCCGTCCTTGGAGAACGTCTTCATGATCCGCTCCAAGTCGTGCTCGTTCTCGGCGGCGTAGTGCGCCTGCAAGAGCGCGTGTCGGCGCGTTCGTTCTCGGTCGTCGATCGGCATGGTCACTCCTCTTCAGTCACTCTCGAAGCAGCGGCGCGCCGCTTGGATCGCGCCCTTGGCGATGTTCTGCAGCAGCTTCCGATCCTGGCCCGCGCGGCCGAGCACGCGAATCGCGACCGACGCTGCGAACAGCATCGCTGCGAGTGGGTCGAGATCGACGTCCGCCCCGGCTTCGGCTTGCGCCTCGCGCAGACGCGCGCGCAGCAGCGCCTGCATCGTCGCAAGGCCGTCCTGAAGCTGCGCCTGCGTCTCGGCGGAGAGCGCGTGTGACTCCGGGATCGCGTTCAGGATCAGGCAGCCGCGCCGCTCCGGGTCGCGCGCCGTGAGTCGCGCCACCGTCTCGAGCACGTGCTGCGCGCCGTCGAGCCCGGTCTTGTCGCTCGCGAGCGCGGCCGCGAGGTCCGCGACGTAACGCGTCGTCGCGGCCCGAAACATGTCTTCCTTGCTGCCGTACGCGGCGTAGAGGCTGCCGCGCAGAAGACCGGTCGCGTCGCAGAGCTCCTCGATCGACGTATTCGCGTACCCGCGCGACCAGAACACGCTGAGGAGTGCTTCCTCGACTTCGGCGGGATCGAACTGGCGCGGGCGAACCATCGACCCGCAGCATAGACCGTTATTGAATGGTCAGTCAATAACGCCGACGCAAGGCCCACGCGGCCAAGGCCCCCGACGCGAGAACGAGTGCGAGCGACGGCTCCGGTACGGGCTCGCCCACTTGCAGTGCGAGGTGGCCGCCGCCCACGGTCAAGTCGAACGGATCGCCGATGGCGGCGAAGACGCCTGTCTCACCAAAACCCGTGCTGGCCTTGGCGGAGTACTCATACTTCAACTCGAAGACATCGCCAGGTCCAACGCGGACGAGCGGAGAGTCGTTCAGCAGAAGGGACGACAGTTGAAATCCGAACGAGCCGTCGGGCTCATCGAAGCGCGAGAGTGATCCTCCGACGTCGCTGAGGGGGAACGCGAAGAGCACGCCGCTCACGGGCTCGCGAAGCACGGACATGCCGTAGTCGAGCGCGACATCTTCGACGATGCTGCCGTCGGGATGAGTGAGTTTGGTGAGCATTTTCACCTCGAGGGAAGCCGTCGCATCTCTCGCCGGGTCTGCGCCGGACGGAAAGCTATTCCCGACGCCGAAGAATCGGATCGTCGAAGCGGGGACGAAGAAGTCGACGGTCACGGGCACCGTGCCGGTGGAATTGTTGGTGATGGTTTCCCTGAACGTCCCCGACGCCACCAAGTCGTTCGGGGGAAGCGAATTGGGAAAGAAGAAGCCGTTCACGCCGACACCGAAGGCGCCGAAGTTGTCGCCGGCCGAGGAAGCGAACGCCTGGGTCTGAGTCGTGGGCAGGTTGGGGAAAGGGATTCCGTCCCCACGGACCAGGACTTCAACCTCGATCAGGTCGCTGCCGCGGAAGGGAGCGCTCTGCGCGGCGAAGTCACTCCTCGTTGGCGAAGCTTGCGCGCTGTAGCTGGCGAAGGCGGTGAGGTCCACGTCGGATTCGTCGACGATGGCCGCCGAGGCCGAAGCCGGCGCCCACGCGGCGAGAAGCAGCAAGACCGCGCGACGGATGTGGTCATTCATGGTTGGTGCCCATTTCTCACAGAGGGCAGCGAACGGTCCATGGTAGATTCCGCCGGGTAAGGGCGCGTTCGTGTTGAGTGATTGGATCGGCATAGTAGAAAGTGCCTATGGACTCGGCGGCGATCTCGAGCAGTGGCTCGAGGGCGTGCTCGGCGCGGCGTCGGGCCTGCTCGGCGACGCGCTGTCTCTCACCGCGACCGCGTTCCGACTCGGGCCGCGCGCGATCGAGCTGGAGCATGTCGTCTCGGTCGGCAGGGATGCGCGCCTGGAGCAGAGCGTCCGGCTCTCGAACGCCATGGCAGGGCAACGGACGCTCGATCGGCTGATCCGGGGCGCGCCGCCCGCCGCCACTCTGTCCGAGCTATTGCCCGCCGAGGATCTCGGAGTGCTGACGGTGCTCAGCGACCGGGGCACCGTGCACGACACGCGGCGCTTCCTGGCGCGCGCCTCGGCGGAGCGCGGCATCGTGTTCGGCGCGCAGATCGGCGCGCGCGAGTCACTCAGCGACGCGACGCGCGCGCGCTGGCGGCGCGCCGCGTTTCACGTGGGCTCGGGCTATCGGCTGCGGCTGGGCCTCGGATCGGAGCGCCTCGACGACGCGTCGGTCGAGGCGGTGCTCGACCCCAGCGGCCGGATTCGACACGCGGAACCGGCCGCGCGCTCGCACTCGGCCGGCGAACTGCTGCGCGACATGGCGCGGCGCGCCGACCGCGCGCGCGGCGAGCTGCGCCGCGATCCCGACGAAGCGCTCGAGCTCTGGGAAGGCCTCGTGCGCGGCCGCTGGTCGCTGGTCGACCACTTCGACACCGATCGGCGTCGCTTCGTCGTCGCGCACCGCAATCCGCCCGACGGCGGCGACCCACGCGGACTCTCGCCGCGCGAGCGCGACTGCTCCGAGCTACTCGGCCGCGCCTTCACGCCGAAAGAGATCGCCTACGGAATCGGTCTGTCGGCGATCACCGTGAATCACGCGCTGGCGCGCGCCCGGATGAAGCTCGGCTTCCGGTCACTCGCCGAGCTCGCCGCCTTCTTCGCGCCGGGCGCCCTGCGCGCCCGCTTCGCCGAGTTCGACCTCGCCAGCGTGCCGCTCGCGGTCGCCTCGTACGAGCTCCTCGACGAGAAGCGCCTCGACGCGCTCACGGCGGCCGAGCGCGAAGTGGCGCTCGCGCTGCTGCGAGGCGCGACCAACCGCGCGATCGCGGCCGAGCGCGGCACCGCGCTGCAGACCGTCGCGAACCAGATCGCCGCGCTGTACGCGAAGCTCGGCGTGCACTCGCGCGCGGAGCTCGCGGCCGCGCTCGGCGCGAAGGAGTGACTCGCCGAGCGCAGTCAATAGCCGGGAGTGACGTGCCCCAAGCCGCGTGCCGCGAGCTGGATGATGTGCGGATCGCCCGGAAAGAACCAGGCGACGAAGCGATCGGACCAACCGTACTTCGTGCGGAACGCGGCGAGCACGCGATCGCGAAGCGCCTCGTCCTCCTCGACCAAGTCCGCGCGCACGGCGTATTCCCGGTTGGCGACCCGCACGCCGATGTTCGGCCTCTGTTCGAGGTTCGGATACCACGACGTGTTGCCGGTGCGAATGAAGCCCTTCCCGTCCACGACCGCGAGCCAGACCGTGGTCTCGTGCGGCGTGCCATCGGGATTCTCGGAGAGCACCTGGATCTCTTGGACGCTGGCGAGCGAGGTCCAGTCGGTCGGCGCGGGCTCGAGCGCGCGCGCGTCGAATGCGAGCAGCAGGAACGCAGTGACGGCTGAAGCGAGCAGCGGAGAACGTATCGGGTATGCCATGGGTCCTCCCGCACTGCATACTACCTGGCAGCCATGAGCGGCGCACAAGCTTTAGTCTCCGCCGAGGGAGTCACTCAGGTCGGAGCGGCGGCGGTTCACTGGCGCCGGGAGGGAAGCGGACCCGCGATCGTATTCCTGCACGGCTTCCCGCTGACGGGGCAGACGTGGGAGCCGATCGTGCGCCGGCTTCGCGATCGCTTCACCTGCTACACGCCGGACTTGATCGGGCTCGGCGAATCGCACAGCAGCGCGGACGAAGACTATTCCTCGCAGGGACAGGCGCGCGCGTTCAAGGGAATGCTGTCACAGCTCGGTGTCACGTCGTATGCCCTTGTCGGCAACGACACCGGCGGCTGGATCGCGCGCGAGCTCGCGCTGATCGACCAGCCGCTAGTGACTCGCCTCGTGCTGACGAACACCGAGATCCCGTTCCACCGGCCACCCTGGATCCCGATGTATCAGGCGCTCGCGCACGTGCCGGGCTACGGCGGGGTGATGCGGCTGCTCCTGCGCTCGCGGACACTGCGGCGATCGCCGCTGGTGTTCGGCGGCTGCTTTCACGACCTGCGTCACCTCGACGGTGAGTTCCACACTCGGTTCGTCGAGCCCTTGCTCACCTCGGATGCTCGGATTGCGGAGGCGCTCCGCTTCCTCCGGCAGATGAAGTTCAAGAGACTCGACGAGTTCCAGCGGCTGCACCGCGAACTCGCCATGCCGACGCTCTTCGTTTGGGCGGCGAACGACCCGACGTTTCCGGCGGCGCGAGCCCGGAGAATGGTCGAGCAGTTCGCCAACCCGGCCGGGTTTTACGAAGTCCAGAACGCCAAGCTGTTCTGCTACGAAGAGCAGCCAGACGAGGTGACTCGGCTGATCGGCGCGTTCTTGTCGAGCGCTCGCGGCTAGGCCGCGAGCTCCTTCTCGATCCGCTCCACGTGACCGGTGGCGCCCATCTCGGCATACATGCGCTCCGCTTCGCGGAGCTCGCGCTCCCAACCAGCGTCGTCGCCGAGCGCGCGCGCCAAGCGGCTACGTTCGACGCGGACGGCTGCCTGCATGGGCGGCGCCTCGAAGACGGCTGAATGCGAAGAGAGCTCGTCCAAGATCGTCTCGATCCGCGACTGCTCGCCGGCCGCGTCGCAGACGGTCAGCGCGCGCGCGAGCACCAACCGGACGCCGACCAGCCCGGCTGGGGTAAAGGCGCCACCGGCCACGAGAGCTTCGACAAGCTCGCGAGCCGGCACGAGCTCGCCCTGCTCGAGAAGTATCTGCGCCCGGATTCGCTCGAAGCCTGTGAGTATGTAGGTGCTGGCGACCGTCTCGCGCGCGATGGCGATGGCGGTATCGATCGTCTCGGTTGCGTCTCGGAGCCGGCCCGCGGCGAGCTGCGCCTCGGCTAGAGCAACGCGACCCTGGACGCGGAGGAGATGCAATCCGGCCCGATCGGTTCGCTCCACGTGGTTCGCGATTTGCTCGACCGCTCCGGCGGGGAAGCCGCGACCTCGGATGACGAAGCAGCGCATCGTCTCGATCCGGAGCTGGATGTAGAGGCTCTTGGCGAGCTCGCGAGCGCGATCGAGACACTGCTCCGCTTCGTCCAGCCGGCCCAGGTTGAGGAGGACGCGAGCTCTCAGCACGAAGAGCAGCGCGAGTGACTCGGGTCGGCTCGAGTCGGCGGTCATGCGGAGCGAGGCGCCCTCGAGGATGGAAAGGGCTTCCATCGGCCGGCCCGCAAAGATTCGTGGGCCTATGACGGCCTCGACCACTTGCACGTACAGTCCCGGGTCCGACACGCGATCGAGCAGACGCAGCGCCTCCGTCGAGAGATCGAGCGCGAGGCCGGTGCCGCCCTCGGCGGACATCGCCGCGACGGACGAGTAGGCCGCGATCAGCCCCGCCTCGAGCTCGGGCTCGTCGAGTCGCGCCGCGATCTCGCGTCCCTTCCGATAGAGCGCTCCGGCGCGCTCGAAGTCGAGCCCCAGAGTGGCTCCCAACTGGAGAAGCCGGACGTGCGCCTGCAGAACGGCGCCGGCGACTTCCGCAGACGCCGGCTCGGCCCCCGCCAGCTCGACGACGCGCTCGAAGTGACGGCGGGCCGCGTGCTGGTCCCGTCGATGGAGCCAGATCGCCGCCCGGTGATGCCACATCGCGGCCTGCGCAGCGTCGCCGGCCCCCTCCCAGTGATGCGCGACGAGAGCGGCGTGCTCGTCGAGCCTCTCGGCGTGCAGCTCGGCAAGCGCCTTCGCGACGGCCTCGTGCACCCGCGCGCGCCGCTCGCGAAGCTGCGAGCCGTACGCGACCTCCTGGGTGAGCGGATGCTTGAAGGTGTACTCCGCCTCTGGATACAGCGCCGTCTCGAGCAGGAACTCCGCCTGCGCCAGAGCGCGAAGTGAGTCGCCGAGATCACTCCCCTCGAGATCTGCGACTCGACGCAGCAGTGACTCCGCGAACTCACGCCCGATCACCGACGCGGTCTGGAGCAATGCCTTGTCGCGCTCGGGGAGCCGGTCGATGCGGGCAGCGAGCACGGCCTGCACGCTCGCTGGCAGATCGAGCTCCGCGACTTCGCTGACCAAGCGATGGCTCCCGCGCTCGCCGGCGAGCTTCCCTGACTCGACCAACGAACAGACCATCTCTTCCGCGAAGAAGGGGTTGCCGATCGTCCGCTCGTGGATGCGTTCGATCAGGCCGCGCAGCGTGGGGTCGGAGCCGAGCTGCTGGCCCAGCATCTCCGCGAAGGCACTTGCGTCGAGCGGCGCGAGCGCCTGTTGCTGGTAGTAGGAGCGCCGCATCCAGTCCGCCTGATACTCGGGCCGAAAGTTCACGACGAGAAGCGTGCGGCTGCCGTCGACCGCATCGACGAGATTCTCCAGAAATACCGCCGTCGCCTCGTCGATCCAGTGCAGATCTTCGAACAGGATCACGGTCGGCTCGCGGCGACTGCGCGCGAGCGTGAGACGCTTCAGCAACCCGAGCAGCGCGCGCTGGCGTTCGGGTCCCGGCTCCAGCGCGACCGGCTTCTCCGGGTCAGGCACGCCGAGGAAGTCGTAGAGGAGCGGCAGCGACCCGAGCAGTGACTCGTCGGCACCGACGACCGCGCCGGCGATCTTCTGGCGGGCGGTGCGCTCGTCATCGCGCTCCGTGATGCCGAAGAAGGCGCGGTAGAGCTCGAGTACGGGCAAGAGCGGGACGGCCTTCCCGTGCGCCACGCCCTCTGTGACTCGGGTCAGGACCCCCTTCGCGCGACAGCGCTCGGCGAACTCGAAGCAGAGCCGGCTCTTTCCCGTGCCCGCCTCGGCAACCACCCCAAGCACTTGCCCGCGTCCCGCGACGGCCTGCTCGAGCGCCGCCTCGAGCGCGGCCATCTCGTTCGCGCGGCCGACGAATCGCGAGAGCCCGCGCGCCCGCGAGAGGTCGAAGCGCGTGCGCAGCAGCCCGACCCCCTCGAGCTCGAAGACACGTACCGCCTCGGCCACGCCCTTCAGGTGCGCAACGCCTAGGTCGCGCAACGCGAAGTAACCGCTCGCGATGCGAGCCGTCTCGGCGCTCACGCACACCCGGTCCGCCCCCGCGATCTCCTGCAGCCGCGCCGCCAGGCCGACCGTGTGACCCTGCGCGGTGTAGTCCATGCGCAGGTCGTCGCCGATCCTTCCCACCACCACCTCGCCGGAGTTGAGCCCCATGCGGACCGAGAAGTCGAGCCCGCGCGAGAGCCGCAGCTCGTCGGCGTAGCGCCGTAACTCGTCGCGCAGGTGCAGCGCCGCGAAACACGCCCGCTGAGCATGGTCCTCGTGCGCGATTGGCGCGCCGAACAGCGCCATGATTCCGTCGCCGGTGTACTGGTTCACGGTACCCTCGAAGCGGTGGACGCCGTCGGCGAGGATCCGGAAGAAGCGGTCGAGCAGCGCGTGCCACTGCTCGGCGCCCAGCGACGCGGCCAGCTCCATGGAACCCTTCACGTCGGCGAACAGCACAGTGACCTGCTTGCGCTCACCTTCGAGCGCGGATCTGGACTGCAGGATCTTGTCCGAGAGGTGCTTCGGGGTATACGCGCGGCGCTCGCGTGCGGCCGGGACGGACGCACCCGTCAGCGAGGCTCCGCAGCCTCGACAGAACCTCGCGGCCGGTGAGCACTCCGCCCCGCAGGCCGGACACACGCGCTCGAGCGTGGCGCCACACTCCTCGCAGAAGGCCGAGCCCGGCGGGTTCTCGTGGCCGAGGGGGCAGTCCACCGCTTCACTCTACAGGGGTCGGGAGGCGCGCGGCGCGTATAGTTTCAGGCGTGCCAGTCACGACCATCCTCTTCACGGACCTCGTGGGCTCGACCGCGCTCATGCAACGAGTCGGCGACGAGCGCGCGGGGGAGCTCCTGGACGCACACCGCAAAGCGTTGGCGGATGCCGTCTCGGCGAACGGCGGAGCGGAGCTCCAGTGGCTCGGCGACGGCCTCATGGCGGCCTTCGCCTCGCCCGCCGACGCGGTGCGCGGGGCCGTCTCGATGCAGCGCTTCCCGCAGGCCGCAGACACTCCGGAGCTCTCGTTGCGCGTCGGGCTCGACGTCGGCGAGTTACTCGAGCAGGAGCGCCGCGGGACTGGGAGCGGTTACTTCGGAACGCCGGTCGTGATCGCCCGTCGCCTTTGTGACCTGGCGTCGAGCGGCCAGATCTTGTGTAGCAGCACGGTGGCCGGGCTTTTGCGCGGGCGAGCGGCGTTCCGCTTCCGCGAGCTCGGCGCCCAGATGTTGAAGGGTATCAGCGAGTCACAACTGGTGTGCGAGATCGAGTACGAGCGCGACGCGGCGAGCACGGGGCTCACGCGCACTCCTTTCGTCGGGCGCGGCGATGAGCTCGCGCGCCTCGAGCGGAGCCTCACGGAGGCGGTGGCCGGTCGCGGCGGCCTCGTGTTCGTAACCGGCGAGCCGGGGATCGGAAAGACGCGCACGCTCGAGGAGTTCGCCCAGCGCGCGCGCGATCAAGGCGCACTCGTGCTCTCAGGCGCGTGTTACGACGGTGACTTCGGCCCGCCGTTCGGTCCGTTCGCGGAAGCGATCGGGGGTCATGCGAAGCGCGCCGAGCGCGCGGAGCTCGTGCGAGATCTCGGCGTCTACGCCGCGGCGCTCGCGACACTCGCGCCCGTGATACGCGAGCGCCTACCGGACGTGCCCGAGCGTGTGCCACTCGCTCCCGACGAGGAGCGCTGGCGGCTGCTCGACGCCGTCGTGCAATTCCTGGTCGCGCTCACGCAGCGCGCGCCGGTGGTGCTCGTGCTCGACGACCTCCACTGGGCCGACCGCGGCTCGATCGCGATGCTTCGCCATGTCGCGCGTTCCGCGCGGCGGGGACGACTCCTCGTCGTGGGCGCGTATCGCGACGTCGAGCTCGACCGCCAGCATCCGCTGGCTGACGCGCTCGCTGCCCTGCGCCGCGAGGTCGAGTACGAACGCATCGCCCTCACCGGCCTCGCGGCAGGAGAAGTCGAAGAGCTCCTCGTTGGGCTCGCTGCGCACGACGTGCCGGCGGCGCTGGTCGAAGCGGTGAACGCCGAGACCGAGGGCAATCCCTTCTTCATCCGAGAGATCCTTCTTCACCTGGTCGAGGAAGGTCGGCTGTTCCGCGGCGACGACGGTCGCTGGACGACACGCCACGGTGTCGCCGAGCTCGGCATCCCGGAAGGCGTGCGCCAGGTCATCGGTCGGCGCCTGTCGCGTCTCTCCCCGGAAGCGAATCGCTTGCTCGCCGCGGCTTCGGGCTTCGGGGGCGCGTTCCGCTTCGACATCGCAGCGCGCGCCGCCGACCTCGCCGAGGCGAACGCTCTCGACTCACTCGACGCCGCGCTCGAGGCGCAGCTCGTGCGGCCGACCGGCGCTCCGGACACGTACGAGTTCACACACGCGCTGATCCGGAGCACGCTCTACGCCGAGCAGAACGCCTCGCGCCAGGTCCGGCTGCATCGGCGTCTCGCAGAGGAGATGGAGCGAGTCTTCGGCGAGCGCTCGAACGAGCACGCGGCAGAGATCGCGCAGCAGTACGCCCGCAGCGCCGCGTTGCCCGGCGCCGAACGCGGAGTCACTCACGCGCTCGCCGCGGCGGCGCGTGCGGAGAGCGCCGCCGCGCACGAAGAGGCCGTCTCCCTTCTGCGCATGGCGCTCGAGCTCGCACTGCCCGACGACTCACGCCGGCCGCGCATCCTCGCGCGCCTCGGGCTCGCACTCGCGTGGAGCCGCGCAACCGACGAGGCAGTGCGTGTGGCGAGCGAAGCGGGGGAGCTCCTCGCGGCGACGGAGGGTCCGGATGCGGCGGCCGGGTATCTCGCAGAAGCCGTGCAGGCGGCCTTCAGCGCCAGCTTCTCGGCGGTGGCCTGGCAGCTCGCAGCACAGGGGCTGCGCTACGTCGGAGCTCGCCGTGACCTCACCTGGGCGCTGCTCGCGAGATTTGACCTCAACCGTCGAAACTCCGAGGACCCGGACCTCCCTGGCATCGCGCTCGACTCAGCGGAGGAGGAAGAGATCCACCGGGTCGTAGCAGCCATCTCGAGCACCGGGGCAGGTGACGACGCCGTCATCAACGTGGTCGCTCATCCGCGGTCTCGTGCCGAGAGTGCGGCGCTGCGCCTTCAGTCGACCGCGATGCGCGCGGCGGGGTCGGGAGATTATCGCGGGGCCGTGGCCGCCGCAGTGACTTGGGCAACGCGCCATCTCGAGCAGGGGCGGCTCGCCGTCGCGGCCCTGCAGTGGAATCTCGGCGCGCGCGCGCAGCTCGCGCTGGGAGAGATCGCAACGGCCGACGAGTGGCACGCGCGATCGGTCGAGCTCGCGGAGCGCGTCGGCAACCCAGCGTTCGTCGCGGTACAACTCTCTTCGGCGCCGTTCGAACGCGTGCGTGTGCGCGGAGAGGGCTTCGAGGAGAGTATGCCGTTGGCGCGAGCCCTCGCGAACCGACCCACAGCGGAGACGCGCTGGGTGCTCGCTCCCGTCTTCGCGGCCAACGCCTACCTGGCCGCTGAAGCCGGGTTGCGTGACGAGTCAGTGAAGCTCGGCGCCGCTGCGCTACCCGCCATCGACCGCGCTCCTGGCTGGGACCGCAACTACATGTTTCTGATCTTCTGGGTCGCCGCGGCGCACTGGGAGCTGGAGCACGCGGAACACGCGGCGCTGCTCGAGCGCAACCTGCGCGACAAGAGTCTCGTCTGTGACTTCCGCTACGCGAACACCGACGCGCGCCTCGCGCTCGCCTGGATGTGCGCGCTGCAGGGCCGCTTCGATGAGGCCAGTGACTGGTTCGCCGAGGCGCGCGTCGTCCTCGATGAGCAGGGCGCGCGGCCGCTGCGCGCGATCACCGACTTCGAGGAAGCGCGCATGCACGCCCGGCGCGGGGCGGAGGGCGACCTCGGCCGCGCGCTCGCTCTACTCGACGCCGCGCTGCCGCCTTTCCGTGAGATCGGGATGCCCGGCTGGGAGCGCCGCGCGTTGGCGCTGCGAGCGCAGTTGGCCGCAGTTCAACGATGACGACGCAGTCGATCGTCGCGATGGACGCAGTGGA
>JBGQIB010000007.1:0-54278 GCA_041498295.1 bacterium
CCTTCGTCGTCGCGACCAATAGATCCGTATCGATGGCCATCGTGCCCACGGCCGCGAGCGAGGTCAGAGGCTGCGTCTCGATCGCGAGGATCGTGCCGCCGACACTCAGGTCCGAGCAATTGAGGAACAGATAAATCCCCTGCGTCTTCGTCGGCGGAGTTCCAACGCACGCTGCGAAGATGTCGTTTGTCTTCGCGGTGAAGTTGTCTGGCTTCAGATTGCCGCTGCTCGTGTCCGTCTGGCTGACCGTCTTCAACGTGATCGCGAGCTGCTGCGCCGTGATGATCGGCCCGCCGGCGTTCGCCCGCGACGGCACTGCGAGGGCGAACAAGGCCGCTGCAGCGATTCCGAAACAGATCCCGGGATTCGAGGTCATGGCACCGATCCTCCTCTTGGTTTGGTGTTGTGACCTTGATTGCAAGCCGAGTGCCCCCTCTTCGGCCGGGAGCGCGCGTCCGATTCCCGGGCGATGCGTCCGCCGGCCTCAGTCGGGGCGTGTAGACTCAGGGGGCTGAGCAGAGGAGAACGCATGGCCAGCGCGCCCGAGGGTCCCCACAACATCGCGGTGTACATCGATCTCGAGAACGTCGCGATCGGATGTCGCGACGCGCGCTACAAGGTTTTCGACTCGTCACTCGTCTTCAAGCGGATGATCGACAAGGGCAACGTCGTCACGCGCCGCGCCTACGCGGACTGGACGAAATACCCCGACTACCGGCGCCCGCTGCACGAGAACGGCGTCGAGCTGATCGAGATGCCGGGCTCGAAGCTGACCGGCAAGAACAGCGCGGACATCAAGATGGTGGTCGACGCGCTCGAGCTCTCCTACACCAAGCCGCACATCGACACGTTCACCGTCGTGTCGGGTGACTCGGATTTCTCGCCGCTGGTCGCGAAGCTGCGCGAGAACAACCGGCACACGATCGGCTGCGGCGTGAAGAACTCGACCTCGCCGATGTTCATCGAGCACTGCGACGAGTTCATCTACTACGACGACCTCGTGCGCAAGACCGTCGAGCGCAAGCCGCCGCCGCGGGCGACGAAAGAGCTGCCGAAGAAGCAGCAGGAGGCGTTCGAGATGCTGCTCGACGCGGTCGAGGCGCTGCAGCGCGAGAACAAGGAGCTGCACGGCTCGCTCGTGAAAGAGACCATGAAGCGCAAGAACCCGGGCTTCAACGAGGAGTATCACGGGTACCGCTCGTTCTCGCGCCTGCTCGAGGACGCCCAGAAGAGCAAAGTGATCGCGATCCACAAGGACGCGCGCAGCGGCACGTACGTGATCGACGAGGTGCTCGAGGAGCCGAGCTAGGCGCGCTTCTTTCGCGCGCCCTTCGCGGCCCAGCGCGCCGCCCAGTCGTTGAGCGGCGCGAGCGCAGCCAGAAGTGACTCGCCCTCTGCGCTGAGTGCGTAGCCGGCGCCGGGCGCGTGCGCGACGATCCCGGAGTCGCGCAGCTCGGCGAGCCGCTGGTTCAGCACCGTCGGCGAGACCTCGTCGCAGCGCGCGCGCAGCGCACGGAAGCTCTGCGCGCCATGGCGCAGCTCCCAGAGCACGCGCAGCGCCCAGCGCCGGCCGAGCAGATCGAGCGCGGCCATGATCGGCCGGCCCGTGCGCGAGCCGCGCACCGCGGCGCCGGGCTTGGGAGTCGCCGCCATGGCCTGTCTCCTTGTGCTACTGAATCAGTAGCTATAAGCTACGTTTACTGTAGCACGGAGGAGCGCCGATGACCGAGCCCAGACTCGCACCCATCCCGCGGCCCTACGCGCCCGCGATCGAGAAGGCGTTGGCTGCGCTCATGCCGCCCGGGGTCGAGCCGCTGCGCCTGTTCCGCACGCTCGCGCACAACCCGCGCGTGCTGGAGCGCTTTCTCGCGGGCGGGCTGCTCGACAAGGGCAGCCTTTCGCTGCGCGACCGCGAGCTCGCCATCCTGCGCACCTGCGCGCGCTGCGGCTCGGAGTACGAGTGGGGCGTGCACGTGGCGTTCTTCTCCGCGCGCGCCGGCCTCTCGGCCGAGGAAGTGCGCGCGACTTGCGCGCGCGCGCCGGCGCCCGAGACGTTCGGCGAACGCGACCGCGCGATCCTCGCGCTCTGCGACGCGCTCCACGAGCGCGCCGACGTGGACGACGCACTTTGGCGTAGGCTCGCCGCCGAGTTCCCGCCCACGCAGCTCGTCGAGCTGATCGCGCTCGCGGGCTTCTACCATACGGTCTCGTTCGCCACGAACGCGCTGCGTATTGAGCTCGAGGCCGGCGCTCCGCGCTTTCCCGCGTGATAGGATCGCGCCGCGATGAGTGACACGCGGCGCACCGACGAGCTGCTCGAGAGGCTCACGCTCGACGAGAAGGCGTCGCTCACCGCCGGCGCCGATCTCTGGCACAGCGTCGCGATCCCGCGGGTCGGCGTCCCGGGCCTGGTGCTCTCCGACGGCCCGTCGGGCGCGCGCGGCGTGCACATGGGGGAGGGCGCGACCTCCGCGTCGTTCCCGTGCGGCACCGCGCTCGGCGCGACCTGGAACCCGGAGCTCGTCGAAGCGGTCGGCGCCGCGATCGCCGAGGACGCGCGCACGAAGGGCGTTCACGTGTTGCTCGGCCCGACGGTGAACCTGCACCGCTCGCCGCTCGCGGGGCGCAACTTCGAGTGTTACTCGGAGGATCCGCATCTCTCCGCGCGCATCGCGACCGCGTTCATTCGGGGCGTACAGAGCCGCGGCGTGTCCGCATGCGTGAAGCACTTCGTCGCAAACGACCAGGAGTTCGAGCGCATGTCGATCTCGTCCGAGGTCGACGAGCGCGTATTGCGCGAGCTGTATCTCGTGCCGTTCGAAGCGGCGGTACGCGAGGCCGGTGTCTGGTCGCTGATGTCGGCCTACAACCGGGTGAACGGCACGCACGCAAGCCAGCACCCGTGGCTGCTCGGAGAGCTCTTGAAGCGCGAGTGGGGCTTCGACGGGCTCGTGATCTCCGACTGGCTCGGCACGCACGCCACCGAGGCGACTGCGAACGCGGGTCTCGACCTCGAGATGCCGGGCCCCGCGCGCCACCTCGGCGCGAAGCTCGCCGCGGCGGTGCGCAACGGCCTCGTCGCGGAGTCCGTGCTCGACGAATCCGTGCGCCGCTTGCTGCGTCTGGCCGAGCGCACGCGCGCCTTCGAGGAGGCGCCGCCCGAGCAGGAGCGCGCCGTCGATCGACCCGAGCACCAGGCGCTCGCTCGCCGCGCCGCGAGCGAGGCGATCGTGCTGCTCCGCAACGAGCGCGAGACACTGCCGCTGGCGGTCGATCGCCTGCGCAGTCTCGCGCTGATCGGCCCGAACGCCGGCCTCGCGGTGATCCAGGGCGGGGGCAGCGCGCGCGTGCGCCCACACTACGCGGTGTCACCGCTGGACGCGATCCGCAAGCGCGTCGGCGACGGCGTCGAGGTTCACTTCGAGCCCGGCTGCACGAGTCACAAGACCCTGCCGGCGCTAGGCCCGGAGCTGCTCGAAGGCAAGCTGCGGATCGAGTACTGGAACGGGCACGAGCCCAGCGGCGCGCCGCTGCTCTCGCGCGAGTCGCGCGAGGCCAGCTTCACGTGGTTCGGGAAGTTCGCGCCCGAGATCGATCCGCGCGCTTTCTCGGTGCGAGTCAGCGGCGCGCTCGCGCCGCGCGTGTCGGGCGACTACGAGTTCGCGCTCGTCTCGGCCGGCAAGAGCCGGCTCTTCGTCGGCGGCGAGCTGGTCGTCGACAACTGGAGCGAGCAGGCGCCCGGCGACGCGTTCTTCAACCTCGGCTCGGCGGAGAAGCGCGGGACGCTCCGCCTCGAGGCCGGCCACAAAGTCGACGTCGCCGTCGAGTTCGCGAACGTCGATCGCCCCATGCTCGGCGGCCTGAAAGTGGGCTGCCTCGCCGCCGCGCCGGCCGACCTCTTCGAGCGCGCGGTCTCGCGCGCGGCCGCGAGCGACGCGGCCATCGTCGTCGTGGGACTCAACGACGAGTGGGAGAGCGAGGGACACGATCGTGTGTCGCTCGCGCTGCCCGGCCGCCAGGCGGAGCTGATCGAGCGCGTCGCCGCGGCGAACCCGCGCACGATCGTCGTGCTGAACGCGGGCGCGCCCGTCGACCTCGACTGGCTCGAGAGCGTGCCCGCGGCCGTACAGCTTTGGTACGCGGGCCAGGAGTCGGGCAATGCGCTCGCAGACGTGCTTTTCGGCGACGTGAATCCCTCCGGCCGGTTGCCGCACACCGTCCCGCGCCGCCTCGAGGACACGCCCGCGTTTCTGAGCTGGCCGGGGGAAAACGGACGCTCCATCTACGGCGAGGGCCTGTTCATGGGCTACCGCTGGTACGACGCGCGCAAGATCGAGCCACGCCTCCCGTTCGGCCACGGGCTCTCGTACACGCGCTTCGACTACGCGAATCTGCGCACGTCCCGCGCGCGCCTGCGAGCGGGCGAGTCACTCGAGCTGTCGGTCGACGTCTCGAATCGCGGCGCGCTCGCGGGCCAGGAAGTCGTGCAGGTCTACGTGCGCGACGTGGCCGCGCGCGTCGCGCGCCCCGAGCGGGAGCTGCGCGCGTTCGCCAAGGTTCCGCTCGCGCCCGGGGAGACTCGCACGGTGCAAATCACGCTCGCTCCCCGCGCGTTCGCGTTCTGGGACGCAGGCGTTCGAGACTGGGTCGCGGAGCCAGGCGAGTTCGAGCTCTTCGTCGGCGCGTCTTCGCGCGATCTCCGCGCGCGCGCCTCGGTCGTGCTCGAGCCGGCCTGACTCCGCGACTCCCTCCCTCTATCAGATGCAGCCAGCCGAAAGCGCAGGCGTGAGATTGGCGAGCGCGCGCCGCAGTACCGTGACGTCCAGGATCGTGCACGTGCCCGCGCCGTTGCCGGCGGGGCCCGCCACGTTGCACTTGCCGGGTGCCGCGGGCGTCGATAGCGACGCGAGCAGCGCGCGCTCGGCCGCGACGTCCGCTCCGGCTGCGATGCCGTCGGCCGTCACGTCGCCGCACTGCTCCGCGTCGAGAATTCCGTCGGGCTGTGACGAGTCACCGACGCCGCCTCGGTCGATGCCCAGACGCGGACCAGAGCCCGGCGGCGCGCACGTGTACGTGAGCTCCTGACCGGGAATCCCCGCCAGCGCGCGCAAGCCCGCGTCGCTCAATACCGGGTCAGTGCTCTTGTCCGGCGTGAACGTGTCGGTCGCCGACAGCCACCAGCCGCGCGTCACGCCGCCGATCTTCCCCTTCACGACCAGGTCGCACTCGTTGTTCGGCGAGCGATCGATGTCCACGTACGGCGTGAGCGCGCGCGCGAGCAGGAGCGCGAGGCGGCCGGTCACGGCCGGGTCACTCGCGTTCGCCTGGGTCAGGGTGACTTGCTGTCCGACGATCGGCGCGAGATCCGACGGGAACGCCATGACGAAGTTCGCGACGTTGGTGCGCATCACGGAGCCCGGATTGCCGAACCCGGTGGTCGCGTCGTTCGGGTCGGTCGGGAAGGCGAACACCTTGCCGCCCAGGAAGCTCTCCACTGTGTCGACCGAGCCGTCGTTAAGATAGGCGAAGCCGCGGACCTGCTCCATCGTCGGGCTTCCATGCGAGGGAGTGTTGGACGCAGAGTTGGCGAGCATCCCGAACATGCCCACCTTCTGATAGGCGTTGCGCAGGTGGGGCACCTTGAAGTGCTGCGTCAGGCCCTCGAACGTCGAGAGACCCCCCGTGCCGAAGAAGCCCTTCGACGCGTCCAAGGTGTGGCAGCCGTTGCAGTTCTTGAGCGTATCGGAAGTTTGTCCCGCATAGAACGCCGCGCCCGCGGCCTGCGAAGCCGTGAGCGTCTCGTCGAAGTTGCGGATCGGGTTTGGCGGGATCTGCACCTTCAGGATGAAGTCCGCGAATGATTGCATCTCGGCGTTCGTGAGCTGACTCGCGCGCCCGAGCAGGCCCACGAACGCAACGTTGAACTTCAGAAACCCCTGGTTCTCGTCGAGCGCGTTCGGGTCACCGTCGAAGTTCAAGCCGCGATCGCTGAAGCCGCCACCGGAACGATCGCCGCGCCAGTGCATCGGCCCGTCGTGCTCCATGCCGCGCAGGGTCTGCGTCGTCATCGGGCCCTTCAGCGGGTGGAAGTCGATGTTGCTGCCGGCGCCGCCGATGATCCCGCCGGCCACGATCGCGGGCCCGGTGGTCCCGGAGCCGATCTTCACGAACGGATTGTTGTTGAACAGCACTGCGCCGTCCGGCTGACCGAGGTCCCAGGCGAGTGAGTCGAAGTCCCCGAACACGTGGCACACCGCGCACGAGGCCTCGCCGTTCGACGACGTGAGATGTGTGTCGTAAAAGAAGCGGCGGCCCTGCGTGATCGCGGCGACCTCCGGGTTGTGCAGCGTAAGGTGCTTCTGCCCGACCTCGGCCTTCGCGATCGGGTCGACGATCGAGATACCGTCGTCGAAGCGCGTGTACACGTAGAGCCGGTTGCGCGACTCGTCGAGGACCACGCCGCCCGGACCGCCGGCGGAGAGCGGGATGTGATCCGCCGCGTTCGGCGTGAACGCGCCCGGGTCCGACGGCGGCAGCGCGAGCGCCGCCGTGTCGACGATGCCGATCTCCTGCGAGCCGAACGCCGCGACATAGAGCGTGGCGCCGTTGCTCGTGATCGCCATCTCGGTCGGAATCCCGAGGCTCGCCTGATTCACCGCGAGCGGCGCGACCGCGGGGGCGTAGTCGATCTGCGTGTTCAGATGGCGCGTCGAGACCGTCGAGGTGCCGGACAGGATCGAGATGCGCGCCTTGTGCAGCTCCCCGCGCACGTTCGGCGTCCCGAAGCCCTCGAAGCGGTCCATGTTGTTCGCGTCGGTGTTCGACACGTAGATCACCCCGGTGACCGGATTCACGACCATGTTGAACAGGATCGTGCCGACGTGATCGAAGACGGAGGTCTGCGTGGGCGGGCTCCCGTTCGCGTCGATCGCGAACACGTCGTGATCCGGGAGC
Source organism: bacterium (assembly GCA_041498295.1). Taxonomy (GTDB): domain Bacteria; phylum Myxococcota_A; class UBA9160; order SZUA-336; family SZUA-336; genus VGRW01. The sequence goes on from JBGQIB010000007.1 coordinate 6,955, forward strand.
TGAAACTGCACGAGGTTGGCGTGAGTCGCGCCGGTCACGTCGACCCAAGTCGTGCCCGACTGGTACTTCAGCATGACGCCCACCTGGGGGGCGGGCAGCGGGTCCGTGACCGGCGCTGGCGGTGGCGGCGTGACGACCGGGACGGGCAGGCTCGGGAGCGGACCCGGGGTCGGTATGGCGGGGGTCGTCGGCACCGCGGTCGTCTGATCGCCGGAGTGAAACACCGCCGCGTAGACGGTGGCGCCATTCGGAGTCACCGCGAGCGCGCGCGGCGTGTCGCCGAACAGGCTCAGGACGGTGAGCGGCTTGCCGGCCAGCGGGGCGTTGACCGTGCCGTCGAGATCGGTCGCGTCGAACACCCACACGTCACTGCGGCCGACGCCGCCCGCGAGCAGCTGCGGGTCGCCTGGCCGGTTCTGTCCGCGGTGCGCGGCCGTGATGAACGCGCGGTTCTTCGACGTGCCCGCGAACACGATGTCGCGCGGCTCGTCACCGACCAGCAACGTGCGCGTGACCCGCCGCGTGGCCACGTCGACGATCGAGATGCTGTCGGAGAGCTGGTTGACGACCCAGACCTCGGCATTCGAGCGCGCCGCGACGGCGACGGGCTCGAGGCCGACCGGCACCGACCCGACGTGTGCCAAGCCGGCCGCGGACACCGCGAAGATCTCGAGCCGCGCGTCCGGAATGTTGCACGCGAACAGCAGCGTGCCGTCGGGGGACAGCGCGAGCGGCCGCACGGGCCCGCTCTCGAAGAGCGTGTAGTTGCCCTGGGCGGATGCGGACCCCGCCCCCAAGAGGACCAGCAGCGAGAGGCAAAGCCAGCGTCCCATTCCCTTCCCCTCCAGCGAAATCGGGCCCCCGGCAGACCGGGCTCGAGTCCGGGCGATGCAATCCCGGCCGCGCATGATACGCCCAACGTTGGCAGGCGGGGAAAGAAACCCCCGCTCAGCCGCCGTTGCAGCCGGCGGACGGCGCAGGGTCGAGGCCGGCGAGCGCGCGCCGCAGCACGACCAGATCGCTGATGTCGCAGCTCGCCGGGTCGCTACCCGCCGGGCCCTCGACGTTGCACTTCCCAGGAGCCGCCGGCGTCGCGCGCTGTGCGAGCAGCGCCCGCACGCCCGCGACGTCCGCCGCGGTCGCGACCCCGTCAGCCGTCACGTCGCCACACTGGTCTCGGTTGAGGACACCGTCGGGCTGCGACGCGTCGCCGATTCCGCCCCGGTCGATCCCCATGCGCACGCCGGAGCCCGGCGGCGCGCAGGTGTAGGTGAGGTCCTGGCCGGCCACGCTCGCGAGCTGGCGCAGATTAGCGTCGGCGATCGCCGCCTCCGCGCTCGCGTCGGGCGTGAAGATGCCTGGGCTGCTCATCCACCAGCCATGCGGCGCGCCGTCGATCCGGCCCTTCACGATCAGGTCGCACTCGTTGTTCGGCGAGCGATCGACGTCCGCGTAGGGCGTAGCCGCGCGCGCGACCAGGAGATCGAGCCGCGCGATCACACTCGGGTCACTCGCATTGTCGCTGCGCAGTGTGACTTGCTGCCCGACGATCGGCGCGAGGTCGGACGGAAACGCGAACAGGAAGTTCGCCAAGTTCGTGCGCGTCGTGTCGCCGCCCGAGATGTTGAAGAACGGGTCCGAGAAGAAGCTCACCAGGTTGTCGGTCGAGCCATCGTGCAGGAACCCGTAGCCGCGCACCTGCGGCGCCGTCGGCGAGCCGTGGCCGGGCACCGCCCCAACCGCGTTGCGGCCAAACATGCCCACCTTTTGATAGGCGCTGCGCAGCTGCGGCACTTTGAAGTGTTGTGGCTGCCCCGACCAGGAGGTCAGTCCGGTCGTGCCGAACGCGCCGATCGCGGGGTTGAGCGTGTGACACTGGTTGCAGTTCTTGCCCGGGAAGCTGGAGGGCGGGCCGGAGTAGAACGCCGCTCCCGAGGCTTGCGACGCGGTGAGCGTCTCGTCGAAATTCCGGATCGGGTTGGGGGGAAGCTGGAGCCGCAGCACGTAGCTGGCGAACGTCTGCATCTCTGCGGGCGTGAGCTGACTCGCGCGCCCGAGCAGGCCCACGAACGCGACGTTGAACTTCAGGAACGCCTGGTTCTCGTCGACCGCGTTCGGGTCCGCGTCCCAGGCCGGCGCGCGAGTGCTGAAGCCGCCGCCGGAGCGGTCGCCGCGCGCGTGCATCGGCCCGTTGTGCTCCATGCCGCGCAGCGTCTGGGTGACCATCGGGCCCTTGAGTGGGTGGAAGTCGATGTTCGCATCGCCGTTGGGGTCGGTGATCGCGTTGCCGGTCGTGCCCGAGCCCTGCTTCACGAACGGGTTGTTGTTGAGCAGGACCGCGCCGTCGGGCGCGGGCGCGCCGAGATCCCAAGCGAGTGAGTCGAAGTCGCCGAACACGTGACACACGCCGCACGCGGCCTCGCCGTTCGAGGACCCGAGATGCGTGTCGAACAGGAAATGGCGCCCGTCGGTGATCGAGGCCGGCTCCGGGTTGTGCATGCGCGCATGGCTCAGCTCTGCGCGCGCGACCGGGTCGACCACGGAGACACCGTCGTCGAAGCGCGTGTATACGTAGAGGCGGCCGTTGGGCCCATCGAGAACGACTCCGCCCGGGCCGCCCGCGGACAGCGCGATGTGGTCCGCCGCGTTGGGCTGGAACGCGTTCGGGTCGCTCGGATCGAGCGCGAGCGCCGCCGTGCCGATGATGCCGATCGCCTGCGAGCCGTACGCGGCGAGGTAGAGCGTGCTGCCGTCGCTCGTGATCGCCATCTCCGTCGGAATGCCGAGGCTCGCCTCGTTCGTGCCAGGGGGCGCGACCGCCGGCCCGTAGTCGATGTGCTTGTTCAGGTGGCGCGGGCTGACCGTCGAGGTGCCGGTCAGGATCGAGATGCGCGCCTTGTGCAGCTCCCCGCGCAGGCTGGTCGCGCCGAAGCCCTCGAAGCGGTCCATGTTGTTCGCGTCGGTGTTCGAGACATACACCGCGCCGGACACGGGATTGACGACCATGTTGTAGAGAATCGTGCCGACCTGATCGAAGACCGAGGTCTGCGCGGGCGGGCTCGCGTTCGCGTCGAGCACGAAGACGTCGTGGTCGGGCAGCGTGAACGGGACGAGGTCGTTGTGAGTCCCGCCGATGGCGTCGATCCAGGTGGTTCCCGAGTCCTGCTTCATGATCGTGCCGACCACCGGAGTCGGCAGGAAATCGTCGCCGGGCGGCGGGATCGGGAGTGACTGAAACGGCCCGATCTGGGGGATCTGCCCGGCCGGCAGGGTGGTCGTCTGATTGCCCGAGTGGAACACCGCCGCGTACACGGTCGCGCCGTCCGGCGTCGCGGCGAGGGCGCGCGGCGTGTCGCCGAAGAGCTCGAGCAGCACGAGCGGCGTGCCGCCGAGCGCGGCGCCGAGATTGTTCGCGTCGAAGACCCAGACGTCGCTGCGCCCGACTCCGCCTTCGAGCAGCTGCGGATCGCCCGGCCGGTTCTGCCCGCGGTGCGCGGCGGTGATGAACGCGCGGTCGTGCGCCGCGCCGGCGAATACGATGTCGCGCGGCTCGTCGCCCACCAGGAGCGTGCGAGTCACTCGCCGGGCGGCGACGTCGACGATCGAGACGCTGTCCGACAGCTGATTGACGACCCAGACCTCGCCGTTCGCGCGCGCCGCGACCGCCACCGGCTCGAGCCCTACCGGGACGGCGCCCGTGTGAACGAGGCCGTCAGCCGTGACCTCGAAGATCTCGAGCTGCGCGTCTGGGATGTTGCACACGAACAGGGTCGAGCCGTCCGGCGACAGTGCGAGGGGGCGGACCGGGCCACTCTCGAAGAGCGTGTAGTTGGCCTGCGCCGAGGCAAACCCCGCGTACAAGGACATCACGAGCGCCATCGCCAAGGCCCGACTCAACGCTTGCCTCCGAGCTGCCGAACGAGCGCCCTTCCCAGTCCCATCCCAATTCCATCATACGTCGCGACCCGACGAGAAGTTGCAGAATCTCGTGTGCCAGAATGCTTTCACCAGAGGGAAACCCATGAAAAACAACGTCGGCCTGTTCTTGGCGAAGCGCGCTTTTCTAAATCCCACGCTCGAAGCCTTCGTCGACACGCATTCGGGCCGGCGCTTCACCTTCGCCGAATTGAACGCACGTGCAAATCGGACCGCAAGTTTTCTCGCGGGTGAGCTCGGGGTGAAGAAGGGCGAGCGCGTGGCCCTGCTCTTGATGAATGGGCCGGAGTTTCTCGAGAGCTTCTTCGCGATCGCGAAGCTCGGCGCGATCTGCGTGCCGCTGAACTGGCGCCTGGTGGCAGACGAGCTGCAGTTCATTCTTTCGGACTCGGGCGCGCGCACTCTGATCTCCGGCGTCGAGTTCGCGCAGACCGTCGGGGAGCTCGAGAAGCGCGGCGGCACCGACGTGCGCAACTGGGTGCAATTGGGTGGCGACGCGGGGCGCACCGCCGGTGCGCTCGACTACGATGCGCTGCAGCGCGCGGCGTCCGCCGAGGAGCCGGCGGTCACCGCCTGCGACGACGACTTGCTCTACATCATGTACACGTCCGGCACGACCGGTCTCCCGAAGGGCGCCGTCCACACGCACGCTACGGCGATGTGGGGCGTGATGACGATCGCGGCCACCGCCGAGATGCGCTTCAAGGACCGATATCTCGTGTCACTGCCGCTCTTCCACGTGGGCGCACTCACGCCGATCACCGGCAACGTGTACCGCGGAGTGACCAGTATCGTGATGCGCGCGTTCGATCCGACCAAGGCCTGGGAGCTGATTCAGTCCGAGCGAGTCACGGTCGCGCTGAAGGTGCCCGCGATGCTCAACTTCATGCTGCAGACGTACGACCCCGCGAAATACGACCTCTCCACCCTGCGATGGATCATGTCGGGCGCCGCGCCGGTGCCCGTCACTTTGATCGAGGCGTACGCGAAGCTGGGGATCGAGATACACCAGGTGTACGGCCTCACGGAGAGCTGCGGACCGGCGTGTCTCATCGGTCCGGACGACGCGCTCGCGAAGGCGGGCTCCACGGGCAAGGCGTTCTTCCACACCGACGTGCGCGTGGTGGACGAGGCGCGCAACGACATCGGGCCAGGCGAGCAGGGCGAGGTGATCATCCGCGGCCCGCACGTCATGAAGGAGTACTGGAAGCGACCCGAAGCCACCGCCGACACGATCCGCGATGGCTGGCTGCACTCGGGCGACGTCGCGACCGTCGACAAAGAGGGCTTCGTCTACATCCAGGACCGAATCAAGGACATGGTGATCTCGGGCGGGGAGAACGTTTACCCGGCCGAGATCGAGAACGTGATCCTCGGAAATCCCAAGGTCGGCGAAGTCGCGGTGATTGGGCAGCCGAGCGCGAAGTGGGGTGAGTCCGCGTTCGCCGTCGTGGTGAGGAAGGACGCCACACTCACCGAGCGCGAGGTGCTCGATTGGTGCCAGGGAAAGCTCGCGCGCTTCAAGCAGCCGCGGGCGGTCGGCTTCATCGACGTGATTCCGCGCAACCCTTCGGGCAAGGTGCTGAAACGCCTCCTGCGCGAGCAGTTCCCGGGGCCGGCGCCGGAGTAACGACAGGGGCTGAGTACACCATGAGATGACCCTCATCGGCGGGCGCGCGGCCTTGTGCCGCGCGGTCGCTGGCCGATCGTTCGGGAGTGGCGGCACGCGCGGCTCCGGTTAGGCGAGGTACGCTCGCAAACTATCTGTTGCTGACGTACGGGGCGCTCGTCGCAAACGTCTCGGGATTCATCCCCGCGCCCCACGAGGCCCTTGGCGGCGCGTTTGCGCTCGCGGTGTGCGCGACCTACAGCGCGCTCTACCTGTCGCCGCTGGCGATCCTGCTTGGCCTCGCCTGGCTGGCCGTGCGCAAGCGCGGGGGGGCGGCGCGGGGTAGCGTCGCGGCGCTCGCGATCCTCGGCGGGTCGGCCCTGCAGATTCTCATCTACGCCGACCGGTTCCTGTTCCGACTCTACGGGTTTCACATGAACGGCTTCGTGTGGAACCTCGTGACCACGCGCGGCGGGATCGAGTCGATGGAGAGCGGCGCCGACACGATCGCGGCTTTCTCCGCCATCGCGGCCGCGTTCGTAGCGCTGCAAGCGCTGCTCTGGTTCGCGGCCACGCGTGAAACGGTCGGCGCGTGGCTCGCGCCGCTGCGCCGCGCGCGACCTGCTTTCGCCGCGTTTGCCGTGTTCCTGGCGCTCGCCGCCGGCGAGCGGACGGTCTACGCGCTCTCGTACGCCGTTCACCGCAGCTCGGTTCTCGCCGCGGCGAACTCGTTCCCGCTTTATCTGCCGACCCGCGCGCGCAACCTCACGCGCGCGCTCGGGATCCGTTCGCCCGTCGATGCCGTCGCGCTCGAGGCGTCGAGCAGAGTGATCGACTACCCGCTGCGGCCGATCGAGCGAGTCCCGCACCGCGCCTACAACGTGGTCTGGCTCGTGTCCGAGTCACTGCGCGCGGACGCGCTCGATCCCGAGATCATGCCGGCGACGACGGCCTTTGCCGAGCGCTCGCTGCGCTTCCGCCAGCACTACAGCGGCGGGAACAACACGCGCATGGGCATGTTCTCGATGTTCTACGGCCTCTACGGTGGCTACTGGTTCCCGTTCCAGGAACAGGAGCGCGGCCCCGTGCTCGTCGACACGCTGATCGACGACGGATACCAGCTCCAGTTGCGCACGAGCGCGCGCTTCACCTATCCGGAATTCGACGAGACGATCTTCGCGCGCGTCCCGCGCGAGGACATGCACGAGGGCAACGGGCGTCCCGGCTGGGTCGACGACCGCGAGAACGTGGCGAGGCTGCTCGACTTCATCGACAAGCGCGATTCCGCGCGGCCGTTCTTCGCGTTCATGTTCTTCGAGTCACCGCACGCGAAATACGACTTCCCGCCCGAGTCGGTGATCCGCACCCCGTACCTCGAGAGCCTCAACTACGCGACCATGGACCTCGCGCGCGACATCGGCCTGATCAAGAACCGCTACTTGAACGCGTGTCATCACCTGGATTCGCAGCTCGCGCGCGTGTTCGAGTATCTCGATACGCACGGCTTGCTCGACTCGACGATCGTCGTCGTGACCGGCGATCACGGCGAGGAGTTCATGGAGAAGGGCCGCTGGGGCCACGCCTCCGCGTTCAGCGAGGAGCAGACGCGCGTGCCGCTCGTGCTCTACGTTCCCGGCCAGCCGCCGGCGCAGATCGACCGCATGACGAGTCACCTCGACCTGCCCGCGACGATCCTCGGCCTGCTCGGCGTCGCGAACCCGCCCTCCGACTACTCGCTCGGGAACGACCTTTTGCACGGGCCCGAGCGCACGTTCACGGTGGTGAGCGGCTGGGACGACCTCGCCTACGTCGATGCGCAACACAAGGTCGTGTTGCCGCTCGGTCGTTTCGATTTCGCGCTGCAGCGCCGTGTCACCACGCGCGACGACGCCGCGCTCCCGGCCCCCGACGCGCTGCTCGCCGTCGACCACACGCACGTCCTGGATCTGCTGCGCGATCTGACTCGCTTCGGACGACGAACGCGAGGCTGAGCCCGCGCGCGAGCGCCTCTGATAGAATCGCGCGCCATGCCTACGCGCCGCCTGTCGATCCCCGTCTGCCTCGCGCTCTTGCTCGCGACGCCGCTTCCCGCGCGCGCGGCGAAGATGATCCTGAACGAGTACAACGCGGTCAGCGCGACCAACTACCTGAACGACGGCAACGCGACGGTGGACGCGGACGGAGGCGCCGCCGCCGATCCAGCGTTCGGCCGCGTGCTCGGCAACGGCGGCGATTGGTTCGAGCTGGTCGTGATCGCCGATCACCTCGACATCCGCGGCTGGAAGCTCGACATCTGCGACAACGGCGTGTGCAACGAGCAGCTCGTGTTCAGCCAGAGCTCGCTTTGGTCGGATCTGCGCGCCGGCACCATCCTCACGGTCGCCGAGGACCAGCCGACCGACGTCAGTTACAACCCGGCAGGCGGCGACTGGACGATCAACGTCCAGGCGATCGACGGCGGCCCCTTGACTTACATCACGCCGAACAGCTTTCCGGTCTCGAACGACAACTGGCAGCTCACGATTCACAGCGCGGCCGACGCGCTGATCTTTGGGCCCGCGGGCGAAGGGCTCGCATCGGATCCGGCGCAGGGCTGCGACCCGCCACCGGTCGGTGTCAACAGCAAGGAGATCTTCAAGCTCGAGGCCGATCCGAGCGCGATCGTCGAGCGCTGCTCGCACGCTTACAACGACGGCAAGAGCAGCACGTTCGGCGCGGCGAACGTCTGGAACGGCGGCGCGAGCGCGCAGAACTTCAACGCGCTGCGCCTCGGGCTGCCGCTTCCGGACCGCGACACCGACGGTGTGCCCGACGACGGGAACCACTCGGGCGTCGTCGGTGACGCGCCGTGCGCGAGCGGCGCGACCGTGGGCTGTGACGACAACTGTCCCGGTGAGCCGAACGCGAACCAGCTGGATAGTGGCCGCGTCGGACCCGGCGGCGCCGAAGGAATCGGCGACGCTTGTCAGTGCGGCGACGTCAACGGCAACGGCAGCGTCACGTCCGCGGACCGCCTGCAGCTGCGCCAGAAGCTCACCTCTCAGATTTCCGATGTCGACGCGCCGCGCAAGTGTGGCGTGCTGCGCGCGGGCGAGTGCGGCATCGCGGATGCATCGGAGCTCGCGCGCGCCGTCGCGGGTCTGCAACCGTTCGCCAAGCAAGTCTGTCCCGCGGCGTTTCCGCCGACGGACTCGAGCGCGCTCTGGTTCGATCCGAAGCGCCTCATCGAAGTCGACATCACGATGGCGAAGAGTGACTGGGACGTGATGCGCGTGCAGAAGCGAGACCTGTTCGCGGTCTTCGTGACGCAGACGTGCGGCGACACGCCATTCCCGGATCCATACACGTTCTTCCACGCGCCCACGGTGGTCATCGATGGGCAGACGCAGAGCGACGTCGGCATCCGCAAGAAGGGCTTCATCGGCTCGCTCTCCGACACGAAGCCCGCGCTGAAGCTCGATTTCGGCGAGTTCGTTTCCGGCCAGCACCTCGAGGGCCTCGAGCGCATGACGCTGAACAACTCCCTGCAGGATCCGGCGTACGTGAAGCAGTGTCTCGGCTACGGGATTCTCGCGTCCGCCGGCATCGCCGCACCGCGCTGCAACTTCGCGCACGTGCGCGTCCACGTGACCAGCACGAGCGGCACGACGACGCCCGTCGACTCACTCTACGTGAACGTCGAGTCGATCAAGGAGCCGTTCCTCGGTCGGGTCTTCGGCAACGCCACGGGCCGGCTCTACGAGGGCACGCTCTCCGACTTCTGGCTGAAGGGCACACCGGCGACCGGCGAGCCCTGGCGCAACACGATCGACCCGAAAGACGACGCGTCTGCAGCGAACGAGACCGAGATCGATGCGCTCACGACCGCGCTCACCACGCCGACGAGCGCGAGTTATACGGACGCGCAGCGCCGCGCAGCGATCGAGGGGGTGCTCGACCTCGACAAGTACCTGACGTTCTGGGCGGGCGAGGGCCTGATCGGTCACTGGGACGGATACGCCGACGACCAGAACAACTTCTTCTTCTACGTCCTTCCCACCGACGGCAAGATTCACTTCATTCCCTGGGGCATCGACGACACGTTCGGCCGCAGCAATCCGCTGAGCGGCCGCGTCGATCCAGCCGCCGACCCGAATCACTGCAACGCGATCGTGCCGCGAGCCGCGCTTCCGCGGCGACTCTACGGGATGGCGGACACGCGGGCGCTGTATCTCGCGAAGCTGCAGCTCCTCTTGAACACCGTCTGGAATCCGACCGCGAATCTCGCCGAGGTGGACCGGATGCAGGCATTGATCCAGCCGGTGACCGGGGACCTGACCAGCGCGCTCGCGCCGATCCGCACCTGGATCACGGATCAGCGGGCGCACGTGCAAGCGGAGCTGAACACGCCGCTGGCCGTGCCGCTGGCGCCGCCGTTCGACGTGCAGCCCGATCACTTCTGCGTCTTCGACTAAGAAGATCCCTAGAGGAGGCGGCCATGGCGCTCGAGATCCGAGACGCAGAGCTCTTCGCGGTCACCGCGGAGTCCATCACTCTCTCGTTCACCGTCGCCGACGCGTCCGGCCCGGTGGCGGCGCGCGCGCACGTGCTCGTCGCTGGAGAGGTGCGCGCGATCTCCGACGGTCCCGCAGGCACGCGCCACGTGCGCATCGAGGGACTCACTCCCGACACCGAGCACCGCATCGAGATCGCGGCCGCCGGCGCGCCGCCGGTCGAGCCGACTCGCTACTTTCCCGGACGCGCGCGCACCTTGCCGGCGCCGCGTGGCAAGTGCGTGGCCCGCTTCGCCACGTTGAACGACCTGCACTTCGGCGAAGAGCGCTTCGGCGGCACGCTGCAAGCCGACGGTGAGTACGGCGCGCCCCGGCCGGGTTTCCCGATCGCCCGCGAGACCGACGGCGACGTTCCGTACTGGCAGCTGATGAACGAGGACGCGGTCGCGGACATCAACGCGCTGCGCGTCGACGCCGCGTTCATCAAGGGTGACATCGCGGATCGCGGAGCGCGCGAGCAGTTCGAGTTCGCGGCGCGAACCTTCGCGGGCTTCGAGATGCCGTGGCACGCGTTCCTCGGCAATCACGATCACTACGCGCGCCTCGTCGGGGAAGAAGTCGACGGCTACGCGATTCTGGCTCAGCCGCCGGCGCCGCGAGCGCTGGAGCTCGGCGGTTGGAAGCTGCTCCTGCTCGACACCGTCGAGCCTGGGGAACACCACGGTGTGTTTCCTGACGCGCGCCTCCACTGGCTCGCCGAACAGCTTGCCGAGACGCGCGAGCGCGCGCAGCCGACCTTGCTGCTGACGCATCACCAGCCCGTCCCGCCCGAGCATCGCCACAGCTACCCGAACTCGATCGGCATCGTGCCCGAGCACTCGAACCGCATCTTCGACTTACTCGGCAAGAATCCGCAGGTGCAGGGTGTGCTGATCGGTCACACGCACCGCAACCGCGTGCGCCGCTACGCGGCCTCTGGCGTGATCCCGTTCGTCGAAGTGCACTGCGTGAAGGACTACCCGGGCGGCTTCGCGGTCTACGAGCTCTACGACGACGGCACGTTCCGCCAAGAGGCGCGGCGCACCTCGAGCCCGCGCGCGCTCGCGCACTCGACCCGCTGCCGCGACTTCTTCGACGGCGGCTACCGCGACTTCGCGCTCGGAACCCTGGCGGAGCGCGCCTGGGTCGCAGGGGGCTTGCGCTAAGTCGTCGAGAGGTCGCCGATCAGTGACTCGCGCGAGTCACCGCGGATCTCCGCCGCTTTGCTTAAGCGTCGGCCCCCGCGGCGCAAGAACAATCAGGAATTGTTACTGATTTTCAATTCGACGAGACGCGCTCGAGGCGGATCGCGTCCTCGGGGCACGCCGCCACGCACAGTCCACAGCCGTGACACGCGGCGGCATTCACGGCGAACGCCTGCCGATTTCCGTGAGCCCAAGCCTTCAGTCGTCCGACGAACGAGAGGCTGCGGCGGTCGTCGGGCGCGAGCGCGCGGATCTCGAAGACCGAGTACGGGCACACGCGAACGCAGTCTTCCTTGGCTTCACAGCGGTTGCGATCGATCACCGGCGCGACGAACCCGGGCGGGTGCTTGCAGGGCTCGCTCATGCGGCGCTCCTCTCTCGCTCGAGCCGGTATAGTGCACGAATGAGTCGGATCCGGAAGCTCGCGGTGCAAGACATCGAGATCGAGGTCGAGGAAGCGGGGCAGGGTGCGCGCGCGTTCGTGCTGGTGCACGGGTTCACCGGCTCGCGCGACGATTTCCGCGAGCAAATGGCGCCGCTCTCGGAGCTCGGTCGCACGATCGCGCTCGACCAGCGCGGCCATGGCGGCAGCACGAACTCCGGCAAGGCCGACGTCTACACCGTCGCGAATCTCGTCGCGGACCTGCACGGCGCGTTCGACGCGCTCGAGCTCCCGCGCGCCGATCTGCTCGGGCACTCGCTGGGCGGCGTCGTGGCGCTGCACTTCACGCTCGCTCACCCAGAGCGCGTGGCGTCGCTCGTGCTGATGGACACGTCGGCGAAGCCGATCAGGTTCCGCTTCTCGGAAAGCGCGCGCGCGGGCATCGCCGCATTCGCGCGCGAGCACGGGATGGGCGCGCTCGCCAAGCGCATGCGCGAGATGGCGGCCACGAACCAGGCGACGCCGCCATCCGCCAAGCGCAGCGAAGAGCGCATGGGCTCCGAGATCTTCTGGGCGCGGATTCAAGCCAAGCACGAGGCGATGGATCCGGTCGCGTGGGACGCGCTGAGCAGCCAATTCGGGCAGCTCGCGCCGGTGGTCGAGCGTCTGGGCGAGATCCGCTGTCCGACCACCGTGCTGGTCGGCGCCGAGGACACGCCGTTCCTGGAGCCGTCGGACGAGATGCAGCGCTACATCCCCGGTGTGAGGCGAGTCACGATTCCCGACGCTGCGCACAGCCCGCAGCTCGAGAACTCCGCCGCCTGGCTCGAGGCGATCCGCGCACATCTCGCCTGGGCGCGCGGCGCTCCCGCCTGATTGACGAATGAGCGTGCAGCGGGTGCCGAGGTCTTCAGCAGCTCGCTGCAGGAAATCGAGACGCGGTGCGTTATTCGCCCCTCTCGCGGCTGGCACGGAGCGTGCAAAACCTGGGAACGGCAGCAGCAATGACCGGTACGGGGCCGCACTGCCGGACTCCCTCCCGTAAGGCGGCCAGGCCGGTCACAAGTCTTCCCGACACGAGCGCCCCCCGGATCGAGAGATCCGGGGGGCCAACGTTTTAACCGCGCCGCGGAGAGCTAGACTGCGGCGCACCAGCGGAGGAACCCCCCATGGCAAAGAAGTCCTTCCTCACCGATGTCCGCACCCTGCGAAAGCGAGCGCGCGAGCACATCGAGCAGGGCGCAGTCACTAAAGGCTACAAGGCGAAGCGCGAGACGGTGCTGAAGCTCCTGAACGACGCGCTGGCCACCGAGATCGTCTGCGTGCTGCGCTACAAGCGCCACTATTTCATGGCGTCCGGGATCCATGCACAGAGCGTCGCGGCGGAGTTCCTGCAGCATGCGAACGAAGAGCAGACACACGCCGATCAGATCGCGCAGCGGATCGTGCAGCTCGGCGGAGCACCGAATCTCTCGCCCGAGGGGATGCTCGCGCGCTCTCACTCCGAGTACGTCGAGGGCGAGAACCTTCTCGACATGATCAAAGAGGACCTCGTCGCCGAGCGCGTGGCGATCGACAGCTACCGCGAGATGATCGACTACGTCGGCACGAACGATCCGACCACGCGGCGCATGCTCGAGGGCATCCTCGCGATGGAAGAGGAACACGCCGAGGACTTGTCGACTCTGCTCGCTGAGCTCGGCAAGTGACCTCACGGCCGCGCGCCGCGATCGTGGGCGCGGCCGAGACCGACTACCTGCGCGGCGCGGCGGAGCTCCCCGAGGAGCTCATGCTGCGTGCCGCGCGCGCGGCCATCGCGGACGCGGGACTCAGCGCCGCCGACATCGACGGCGTGATCCCGCCCTCGGGCTTCACGACCGCGGAGACACTCGCGGCGAACCTCGGCATCGCCGACCTGCGCTACGCGGTGACGGTGCACATGGGCGGCGCGAGCCCGGTCGCGGGCCTGCAGAGCGCGGCGCTGGCGGTCGCGGGCGGCATTGCTTCGACGGTGCTCGTGGTCGTGGGCTGGAACGGCTACTCCGCGCTGCGCCCGAAGGCCGGAGCCCGCCGGCCGCGCCTCGGCTTCGCGCCGACCGCGGCCGCGGAGCAGATCGTCGACTTCTACCTGCCGCACGGCGTCATGCTGCCCGCGCAGATGTACGCGTGGATCTGCATGCGACACAAGCATGTGTACAAGATCCCGGACGAGGCGACGGGCGCCGTGGCGCTGGCGTGCCGGCGCCACGCGCAGCTGAACCAGAAGGCGCTGCTGCGCGGGAAGCCGCTGACCATGGAGGAGTATCTCGGCTCGCGCTGGATCTCGGAGCCGTTCCGGCTGTACGACTGCTCGCTCGAGACGGACTGCGCCGCTGCGGTCGTGGTCACGAGCCCGGAGCGCGCGCGCGACCTCCGGCAGCGCCCGGTGCACGTGCTCGGCGCGGCCGAGGGACATCCCGTCCCAGCCGACGACATCCCCAGCCGGCCGGATCTGTTCCGCGTGGGCCTTTCGTTCGCCGCGCCGCGCGCGTTCGCGCAGGCCGGGATCGCGCCCCACGACGTCGACGTGCTCGGAATCTACGATTGCTTCACGTACGTCGTGCTGCTGCAGCTCGAGGCGCTCGGCCTGTGCGGTCCCGGAGAATCGGCGGCCTTCGTCGCCGACGGGAACATCGAGCTCGGCGGCCGTCATCCGCTGAACACGCACGGCGGCCTGCTCGCGCAGGGACACGCCTGGGGCATGAATCACGTCGTGGAAATGACTCGCCAGCTGCGCGGCGAGGCAGGTGCGTCGCAAGTGACTGGCGCGGAGCTCGGCCTCGTGACCGGTTGGGGCGACCTCGGCGACGGCAGCATCGCGATCTTGGGGCGTGGCCCGTGAGCGACGCGCGTCCGGCCAAGCCCCGGCCCTCGCTCGAGGGCGTGAACGGCGAGTTTTACCGCCGGCTCGCCGCGACGCGTCAGCTCGCGTTCCAGCGCTGCGACGGCTGCGCCCGACTCCAGCATCCCCCGCGCCTGGCATGCGCCAGCTGCGGTTCGGTCTCGTTCAGCTTCGCGCCCGTCTGCGGGCGCGGCCGCGTCTACACGTGGACGGTGACTCACCAAGCGCTCGTGCCGGCGTTCGCGCACGAGCTTCCCTACGCCGCGGTGGTCTCCGAGCTCGAGGAGGGCGTACGGATCGTCACCGGGATTCGGGAAATGACTCCGGATATGCTGGCGCTGGATCTCCCCGTCGAGGTGGTTCTGGAAGAGGCGGCGGACGGGCTCGTGCTGCCGTTCGTCAGGCCCCTGCGGAGTTAGTCGCGATGCCGATGGATCTCTCGTGGATCGGGCGCGAGCTCGGCCCCAGCCCGATCGCTTGGTCTTCCGATCAGTGCATGCTGTACGCGCTCGGCGTCGGCGCCGGCGTCGACGAGCCGCAACTCACGACGGAGAACAGCGAGGGCGTCGCCCTGCGTGTGCTGCCGACGTTCGCGACTTCGCTCAGCCGCAGCGGCTGGGGCGAGCTCGACGCGCTCTCGTTCGGCAGCTACGGGGCACATCAGGTCGTGCATGCGGCGCAGAAGATCGAGCTGCGCCGCCCGCTCCCTGCGACGGGCCGCGCGCTCGCGACGCTGCGCATCGCGGGAATTTGGGACAAGCGCGTCGGCGCGCTGATCGAGCTCGTGACGACCGCCGTGGATCCGATTTCCGGCCTCGAGCTGTTCCGCAGCCGCACGTCCCTGTTCGTGCTCGGCGAGGGCGGCTTCGGCGGCGCGCGCGGCTCCGCGCTGGGTGGACCCCGACCGCCGCGCCGGCCACCCGATCGAAGCGTCGTCCATCTGACTCATCCGACCCAGGCGCTCCTGTTCCGGCTCTCCGGCGATCACACCCCGATTCACAGTGATCCGGCGGTCGCGCAGCGCGCCGGCTTCGAGCGGCCGATCCTCCACGGGCTGTGCACGTTCGGGTTCGCCGCGCGCGCGCTGCTCGCGACCGTCTGCGCCGGCGACACCGCCCGGTTTCGCTCCATGGAGGGACGCTTCGCGCGCCCAGCGTATCCCGGCGACACGCTGGTGACCGAAGTCTGGGTCGGCAGCGAAAGCGCGTTCTTCGAGACCAAGAACGCCCATGGTGAGTCACTCATCGAGCGTGGCGTCGTTGCGTTCGCGAAGGCACAGGGCTAGGCGATGCGTTTCTCGTACGCGGAGTCCATGTGCGAGCCGAGTCAGTACTTTCCGCTCGCGCGCGCGGCCGAGGCAGCCGGCTGGCATTCCTACGCCGTGCCGGACAGCGTGTGCTATCCCGAGGTCTCCGATTCCCGCTATCCGTACACCGCGGACGGCAACCGCGAGTTTCTGGCGGACAAGCCCTTCCTCGACCCGTTCGCGCTGATTGCCGCGCTGGGCGCGGTGACCGAGCGGCTGCGCTTCACGACGTTCGTCCTGAAGCTCCCGATCCGCGCGCCGGTGTTGGTCGCGAAGGCGGCGTGCTCGGTCGCGGTGCTCACCGGCAATCGCCTCGGCCTCGGTGTGGGCCTCAGCCCGTGGCCGGAGGACTTCGAGGTGACCGGGACGGACTTCGCGACGCGCGGAGCGCGCTGCGACGAGGCGATCGAGATCGTGCGCGGGCTCGCGCGCGGGGAGTTCTTCGCCTACGAAGGCGCCCACCATCGCATCCCGAGCATTCGGCTGAATCCGGTCCCGACCCGGCCGATTCCGATTCTCGTTGGCGGACACGCGGAGCCGGCGCTGCGGCGCGCGGCGCGGCTCGGCGACGGTTGGATGCACGCCGGCGGCGATCGCGAGTCACTGGTCCGCGCGATCGCGCGGCTCCGCGAGCTTCGCCTCGAGCACGGCCGCGAGCGCGAGCCGTTCGAGATCCACGCGATCGCCCTGGACGCGTACACGCCCGACGGCGTCCGCCGCCTCGAGGACCTGGGAGTGACCGACGTGATCGTCGGCTTTCGGAACTCCTACGAGCGCGATGCGCAGACTCTGCAGCACAAGCTCGACGCGCTGCGCGCCTACGCGGATGCCGTGATCGCGAAGGTCGGGTCTCATTGAACTTCGTTCGCCTGCGGCTCACTGCGCGCGGCTTCCGCCGCTTGCAGGCTCGGCTCGGGGCGGCCCTCGCCTCGCCGCCCGGCTACACACTCATGCGTAGAGCCACTTCTCGAGCAGCAGGTGGAAGTGGCGGATCTTCGCCTCTTGCTGCATCGCGAGCGTCACGCCGGGCTTCTGCAGCGCGTGCAGCCCGCGCTGCACCTGCGGCAGGTTGAAGCTGTCCTGGTTGAAGATGCGCGCGAGGAAGCCGAGCTCGGCCGCGCCGGTCCACACCTCGTCGACGCCGAGCCAGTGCACCTTCGCCGGCGGCGGCTTCTCGCCCTCCCGGTACGGCGCGAGAAACATCACTTCCATGATCGAGCTGTCGGGGTCGTCGCCGTTCGGTCGGAAGCGATAGACGATGCGATTGAACGCGCCCCACGGATGGAAGTTCGGAAAGACCGTGTAGTAGAAGCTGTCCACGAGCTCCGCGTCGCACAGTGTCTCGACGTCCGTTCCGTGAGTCCCTCGCATAGTCTCGCGCGTGGCCGCGGCCAGGAATTCGCGCGCTGACGGCAGCGAGACCAGCTCGCCGTCGAGGCTCCACGTGAAGCCGTGGAAGGGGCAGCGGAGCTCCGCGCAGCTGCCGTCGCGGTCCTTCAGCAGTCGGCCGCGGTGCAGACAGACGTTGTGATACGCGCGAATCTTGTCGGGTGCGGTTCGAATCACCAGGACGGAGAGACTCGCGATCTCGTAGACCACGTGGTCGCCGACAGCGGAAGCTCCTCTTCGCGGCACGCCATCTGCCACACGCGCTTCCAGAGCTTCTCGACCTCGAGGTCGTGGATGCGCGTGAGACGTAGCGCTCCACCGGAATGTGTCTCGAGTCGAGGTCGCGCCGCGAGAGCGCGCGCAGGACCGCCGGCACGAGCCTACACCGGTGAGCTCCAGCGCTCAAGAATGGATTCGCGTCAGAAGCGAGAGGTGAGGACGCGCAGTCCGTCGGGAACGCTGTCGTCTTGGAGGCGCGCGAGCTTCACGAACAGGCGCAGGAACGGGTCGGGGTCGCTGAACTGAACGCCACAGCCGCTCGAGATCTTGCGAACGAAGCGAGCGAGGATGCTGGCCCTGCGCTCGTCGTCGAACCATGGAAGCTCGATCTGCAGACCCTCCCGCCCAAACGCCTCGATCGGCGGGCACTCGAGCTTCGCTCCGCTGTCCGAGATGTCGACGACGCGCGCAGCGAAGCAGCGCTCTCCGATTCGCAGCGCGATCGGGATGCTGACCACGTAGCGCGTAGCGATTCTTCGGTTCGAGACCGTGCGCAACGTGAAATCATCCGGCTCCATGAACAGACCCTTCGGCTCCGGTGCGCGCGAGTTTGAGTGATCCGATCGCCGACCTCGCGAGTGGCTGGTCGGCATGATGCGTTGCTCTCAGTGAGATCACTGACTCATGGCTCGATTCTTCAGCCCGTCGTATATTGAACTCGGCGACGATCCGATGAGTCAGGCACCAAGAGGAGGATCGTGAACGACCCGGCCGATCCAGCGACGCTGAGCACCTGGGCTTCCTTCACGGGGCGGCTCCCCGAGTCGCTCTACCGCGACGCGCAGGACCTTGCGCTCGTCTTCAACCTCAGTCTCAACGAGATGCTGACCGAGGGCATCGAGGGGTACGTGCGCTCGCAGCTCCACGAGTCGGTCATCGCGACTGCGGTCGAGCGCATGCGCGCCGCTAGAGAAGTCAGCGAAGTCGGGGGCAGTGCGCGGGCTCGTGTCAAGGGAGGGTCGGGGGCCACACCGAGGTGAGTCGTCGCTCCGCCTGGCGGAAGCTCCCTCGCCGAGGCGAAGATCCCAAGTTGCACCCAAGTTGGCCTGACTCGGCTCGGATACGCTGGCCGCGTGCACGCCGTCGTCGACACGCTCGTTCGCGCGTGAGAGAATCGAGATGACGCCGCGCAGCCTGGGAGGAGGAGCTTCGAGCGGCGGGGGGGGCGGAAAAATGGACGCGACGAGCGATTCAGTTTCGTTCGGGCCATTCCACCTCGACTTGCTCCGCGGAGAGCTTCTGCGCGGGGACGAGTTGGTCTCACTCGCGCCGAAGCCGTTGGCGTTGCTCGTGTATCTCGCGGCCAATCGCGAGCGGGCGGTGCCGAAACACGAGCTGCGCAAGTACGTCTGGCCCGACGTGTTCGTAAGCGAAGCCGCGCTCGCGAGCGCGCTCAAGGATTTGCGGCGCGCGCTGGGCGACGACGGAGCCCGCCAGAGCTTCATCCGGACCTTCCGTCGCCGAGGCTATCGCTTCGTCGCGAAGCTCGACGCTGCGCCCGTCGACCGCAGCCGCAGCGCGCTGCAGCGGGAACCAGGGGTTCGACCCAAGGTAGCGCCGTTCGTGGCGCGAGGGCGCGAGCTCCGCTCGCTGACGAGCTCCGCCGCGCAAGCGGCGCGCGGGCGGCCGCGCGTCGTGCTGATCTCCGGTGAGGCGGGCACGGGAAAGACACGGCTGCTGGAGCAGCTGATCGCGCATCCGGTCTGCTCCGGATTCGCGCTCGCGCTCGGGCGCTGTCAGGCGGACGCGTCGCTTCCGTATTTACCGTTCGCCGAGGCGATCAGCGCGCGCTTGATCGACGGCGACGAGAGCGCCGAAACCGTGCTCGGCGACGATGCGGCGCTCCTGCGCCCGCTGCTCCAGCTCGACAGCGCGAGCCCCCGACCCGCAGAGCCCCTCGGCCAAGCCAACGCGCTGCGCGATCGGGCAGATTTGTTCGCGGCCGTGTCGGCGCTCTTCGCGCGGCTCTCGCATCGCCACCCGACGCTGCTGGCGCTCGAGGATCTTCACGATGCAGACTCGGCGTCCCTCGATCTCTTCGCGCACCTCGTCGCCGCGCTCGCCGACGCGCGTGCCGGCTCACTGCCGCTCTTGGTCGTGGCGACCCTGCGCGCGCCGGAAGGCGGAGAGCGACTCGAGGAAATTCTGCCGCGGCTCGAGGCGTCACCCGTCTGCGTCGAGGTCCGGCTCGCGGGCTTAGGCGTCGGCGGCACTCGCCGTCTGATCGACGGCCTCGGGGTCGCGCGCCCGTCCCACGCGGCCTTGCTCGAGATCCAGGAGGCGACGAACGGCAACCCACTCTTCATTCGCGAAGTCATTCGCCAGACCGACTCCATGGAGGCGATCGCGACGGCGGACACCGTGGCCGCGAGCGGCCAGCGCGCCGAGCGACAGATCCCGCGACCCGACAGCCTGCGCGCCGCGATCGCCGCGCGCCTCGCGCGACTCACGCCCGCTGCGCGCGACGCGCTGACCGCGGCGGCGTTCATCGGCGAGCGCTTCGGCCTGACGGCGCTCGGCGCAGTGACTCGCGCGAGCGAGGAAGTGACCCGCGCCCGCCTCCGCGAAGCCGAGCGCGCGGAAGTGGTGATCGGCGAGAACCGCACGTTCCGCTTCGACCATCCGCTGATTCGCGAGGTCATCTGCGAAGCGACGCCCGAGCGCACGCGCCGAGAGCTGCATCGCGACGTCGCTGCAGTGCTCGAGGATCTCTACGCGACCTCGCCCGGTGAGCACGCGATGGAGATCGCGCGCCACCTGGTTCGAGCCGCCGATCTCGTCGCGCCCGCGCGCCTGCTCGACTACGCCCGCCGCGCCGGAGACCAGGCGGCGTCGGTCTGCGCGTGGCACGAGGCCGTATATTTCCTCGAGGCGGCGGTCGCCGCCGCCGAGCGCCTGCCCGTAGCCGAGCGCGCAACGCTGCACCTGCGCACCGGGCTCGCGGCGAATCACGACTACGACGCCGAGACGTGCCTCCGCCACTACGCGCGCGCCGCGGATGCGTTCGCCGATGCGGGCGACGATGTTGGACTCGCCTGGTCGCTCATGTATCTCACGCGTGCGCGCTTCACGTTCCCTTCCCCGTCGCAGGCCACGAAGCTCGACCTGCGGCCACTCGAGGAGCTGGTCGTCCGCTTCGGCGAGACACGTCCGGCGCTGCGCGCGTCGCTCGTCGGAACGATCTCGGAGGCGCACTGGGTCGCGGGCGATGTCGAGCTCGCGAAGGCGACGGCGGAGCGGGCCGTCGCGATCGGAAAACTGTACGACGACGACGCAGCGTGTCACCACGCGTATCTCGGCCTCGGTCTCGCGCAGCTCTCGCAGCTGCACGTGCGCGAGGCGCTGGACAGCTGGCTCGAGTCGGCGGCGCACGCGCGTCGCTTGCGTGACCCCTGGCTTCAGGCCACACCAGGGCCGCGCATCACTCTCGCGTTTCTGCATCTCGGCAGGCTCGGCGAGGCGCGCGAGCGCGGCCGATCCGCGGTCGAGCTCGCGCGACGCGCGCACAACGTCGGCGAGCTCGGCTTCGCCTGCGCCCATCTGGCGTCGATCGAGGAGGTCTCGGGCGCGTTCTCCGAGTCGGAATACTACACGCGCGCGAGTCTGGCTTCACTCGATCCCTCGGGGCATCCGTGGGCGGGTGTGTTCGCACTGTGCGCGCGAGCCTGCGCCGCGGCGCAGCGCGGCGCGTGGGACGAGGCGAACGGCGCGCTCGACGAGCTGCTGGCTCCCCGTGGAGTGCCCGAGAAGCCCGGAGCTGCGGTCCGGTTCCTCTCGGCTGCCTACCGCGAACTGATCGCCGCGCGCCGCTCGCTCGCGGACCTCGACGCGCGCCGGGTGGCCGGCATGGTGAGTGCCTTGCGAAGCGGGCGCCTCGATCCGTACGTTCTCGGCGCCGTCTGCGCGCTCGCGGAGCTCTGTGACTCGCTCGGCGACGCGGCGCTCGCGGCGACGCCGGAGGCGATGCTGCGAGCGGCCTTCGACGCGGGAATCCTGTTCACCGCTGGCTGGGTGTTTCTCGTGCCTCGCAGCCTCGCTCGCTGCGCCGCGCTCCGCGCTCGTTGGGAGGAGGCCGACGGACTCTTCCAGAGCGCGATCGAGAGCTCGCGCGCCGCAGGAGCGCGCGTCGAGCTCGCGCTCTCCCTTGTCGATCGCGCGCGCATGGCCCTGCAGCGGCGCGGCGTTCGCCGCGACGCGAAGCGGATCGGCCGAGATCTCGACGAAGCGATCCCGGTGCTCGAAGAGCTCGCGCTGCGCCCCGCGCTGCGCGAAGCACTCACCCTTCATCACTCGTTGAGAGATCGCGAGTGAGTGGCGGATTGCCTGGTCACATCGGCAAGCGCGACATCCTGCGCAACCTGGATCGGGTACTGAACGACAGAGAGCGGCGCGCGCAGCTTCTCTCGGGGAGCGCGGCAGTGGGTGGCCGAGGCAGCAGCCGACCGCGATCGTCGTCCGGCTCGGACTGATCCAGGCCATCGGCCTCGCGAACCGCTGCAAGCCTCCGGCGCGCTTCAACTGCTACTGGGTCTCGGGCATCGACAGCTTCGAGCTCGCCTCCTGCGTGGCGCCCGGTCAGGTGACGCTGCTTGTCGTCACGCCGAGCCCCCCCGGGTCGGAGCACCCCCGCGCCTTGGGCCGATCGACCCAGCGCGAGGGAGCTCTACGGGGCCCGGAGGCGCAGCCGCGGCCCAGGGGAGTTCCAAGTCCAGCCGGAACGACGAATTCTGCGAGTCGGTCCAGCCTCTCATTCCCCGGTCCTGAGCTCTGTCGCGGTGTTGCCGTTGCGAGATTCGCAGGCGGATCTCAGTTAAATCCCAAGTTGCACATCTATCAGAGCTGTACATTTCGCGTGTAGCGGAATTCGCCGCCGTACCGGATTTCGCTGCCTCACCGGCGAAGGGAAGCACAGCCATGAAGGCACAAACCGTCCAGTACTGCCTGCGCTTACCGCGCGAGGCCTATGAGAACGCGCTCGACGTCAGCCTCGTCTTCGACCTGAGTCTGAATCAGTTCTTTCTCGGCGCGATCCTCGCGTACGTGGAATCGCAGCTGGGTCAGGACGTGATCCGGAACGCGGTCGCGAAGACGCGCGAGGCCCGCAGCGCGGGGCTCGTGAATGCGCCGGGAGAAGAGCACCACTGAGTCAGCGCGCTGACCTCGTCTCTTCACGACTGATATCAGAGCTGATGATGTCTCTCTGCTAGATCTCATCGAGAGATGCACGAGTCACCGAGATCGAGATGCACGAACGGTATCAGTCAGTCCATTACTCAACAAGAAACGCGGCACTTCGCGAGAATATCGATTTATCAGTCCGACCCGTCGGCCGATGAATCGTGTGAACACTCTCAGCGGCCTCGCTCGGACCAGCGAGTCACCCGTACAGAGAGATATTCGGAAGGACCGCAGATGAAGCAGCAAACCGTTCAGTACTGCCTCCGCATGACGAGACCCGCGTACGAGGATGCGCTCGACGTGGCGCTTGTCTTCGATCTCAGTCTGAATCGGCTGTTCCTCGGAGCGATCCGCGAGTTCGTCGAGTCGCAGCTGCGGCAGGATGCGACGCGCAGCGCGGTGTCGAAGATCCGCGAAGCACGCAGCGCCGGACTCGCACACGCCCACGGCCCGAACGGCTCGCCCACGCCCGAGGTCGAGAAGCCGCGCAGCGTCTGATCGCGCCCTCGCCGGGGCCCGGCGCCGGCTCGCCGCGAGCCGGTATGATGCGGGCATACGGCGGAGGCGAATGGTGGCGGAGAATCTCTCGGATCTGGCGCAGCTCGATTTCATCAGCGGCGAGCGCTACGCGCGCGATGGCTACCCGCACGCAGAGTGGGCGCGCCTCCGCCGCGAGGCGCCGGTCTTTTGGACGGAGCGCGCGGACTGCATTCCGTTCTGGGCGATCACCAAGCACGCCGACATCGTCGCGCTCTCGCGCCAACCGCGGGTCTGGCAGAACGCGCCGCGCCTCGCCGTGTTCCCCGACCTCGAGAAGGAGGTCGAGAAGCGCCTCGCCGAGAGCGGCGCTCCGCCACAGCAGGAGGCCAGGCACCTGCTGAACATGGATCCGCCGGAGCACGGGCGTTTCCGGAAGCTCGCGAGCTCGCACTTCACGCCGCGCGCCCTCGAGCTCAAGCGCAAATCGATCGAGGAAATCTCGCGCGGCATCCTCGACGAGTTCGCGAACGGCGGCGCGACGACCGAAGCCGACTTCGTCGCAGGCGTGTCGGTGAAGCTTCCGCTCGCCGTCCTGCTCGACATGCTCGGTGTGCCGCAGTCCGACTGGCAGCTGATGATGCAGTGGACGAACGAGACGATCGGTGCGACCGACCCGGAGTACCAGCAGGGGCAGAGCGCGCTGGAGACCGCCGAGCGCTCGCGGCTGCAGCTGTTCGGCTACTTCATGCGCATGGTCGAGGAGCGGCGCAAGCACCCGACCCCCGACATCGTGTCGCTGATCGCGAACGCCACGCTCGACGGAAAACACCTCCCGCCGATCGAGCTGCTCTCCTTTTATTACCTGCTCGTCGTCGCCGGAAACGAGACCACGCGCAACGCGACGAGCGGCGCCCTGCTCGCGCTGATCCAGAACCCCGGCGAGCTCGAGAAGCTGAAGCGCCGACCCGAGCTGATCCCGTCCGCGGTCGAGGAGATCGTGCGTTGGACCACGCCGGTGATCCAGTTCTGTCGCACGGCGCTGGTCGACACAGAATTGCGTGGCCAGAAGATCCGCGCTGGACAAGCCGCCTGTCTCTTCTACCCGTCCGCGAATCGCGACGAGGAGGTCTTCCCCGACGGAGACGTGTTCCGCGTCGACCGCGATCCGAACCCGCACGTCGGCTTCGGCATCGGCGAGCACTTCTGCATGGGCGCGAACCTCGCGCGGCTCGAGCTCGAGGTCGTCATTCAGCAGCTGGTCGATCGCATCGAGGAGGTCGAGCTGACCGGGCCCGTGCGCCGGCTGCGCTCGAGCTTCGTCGGCGGAGTGAAGTCGATGCCGATCCGCTTCCGAATGCGCCCATCGCGCTGAAGCGCGCGGGCGAGTTACTGCCAGCCGACGACCTCGTAGCCCTTCCGCTCGAGACAGCGCTCGACGAACAGTCGGTAGTTCGGGTCCGGATCGCGCCGCGTGCGGAAGATCCCGCGCACGATGCCGCCCGCCGCGCCCGCGGCGGCGCCTGCAGCGGCGCCGGCACCCACGTTGCCGAGTACCGCCCCGCCCGCGGCACCCGCTGCGCCGCCCACCGTCGCGTCCTCGACGGTGGTCGTCGCCACCTCGCCCCCTTGATTCGGCCCCGCCTTGTACTCTTTGGCGAGCTCCGAGCACTCGGAGAGATCGCGATCCACTTGTGTCTCGCCGTTGGCCTCGAGCGTTGCGTTCGGATACAGGATCGGCTCGGGGCTCGCGCAGCCGAGTGCGAGGCTGGCGCAGGCGAGCAGCGCGCGCGCCGGAGCCTGCATCACTTCTTTCCGGCCGGGAACCCGATGAGTCCCGGGTCGAGCTGTACGCCGAGCGTGTTCAACGCCATCGACACCAGGTTGTAGTTGCCGACCGTGAAGACCACGTCCATGAGCTGCTGCTCGCTCAAGTGTTTCGCGAGCGTGCTCCAGGTCGCGTCCGAAATGAACGCGTCGTTCCAGAGCTCGTCGGTCGCGCCCAGGAGCGCGCGCTCGAGCTCGGACCAGCCCGGCGCGTCCGGCCCGACGCCGATCGCTCGGATCTCATCGTCGCTGAGCCCCGAACGCTTGCCGATCACGACGTGCTGCGCCCACTCGTATTCTGCGCTGCACAGCCAGCCGATGCGCAGGATCAGGATCTCGCGCTGGCGCGGCGAAAGCGAGTTCTTCGCGAGGATGTGATTCGCGAAGACCATCCAGCGCTTGGCGAGCTTCGGGTAGTGGGCGAGCGTTCGGAATATGTTGAGCGCGGGAAATGCGCCTCCGGCCTCGACCGGCGCGAGCGCATCCTTCGCCTCGGCGCTCCATTCCTCAGGGGGAATCGGGCGGACTCGCGGAACCGGCAGGCGCATGGCAGGTCTCCTCTGGTCGAACGGCGACGATACACCCGCGTAGAATCCCCTGCATGGCGCAGCGACCGAACTTCCTGTTCATCGTCACGGACCAGCACCGCGCGGATCACACGGGCTTCGGCGGAAATGACGTACTGCGCACGCCGAACCTCGATCGCATCGCAGCGCGCGCGCTGCGCTTCGAGCGCGCGCTGGTCGCGAATCCGATCTGCATGCCCAACCGCTCGAGCATCGCCACGGGCCGGCTGCCGTCCGTGCACGGCACCCGCACGAACGGCATCTCGCTCGATTGGGGCGCCTACACATTCATGCGTAGCTTGCGCGAGCGCGGCTGGCGCACCGCGCACGTGGGCAAGTGCCATCTGCAGAACATGGGGATCATGCGCTCGGCCCGCGATCTCCTGCTGCGCAACGCGGCGCCCGGCGACGCGGCTTCGACGCCCTGGCCCGCGGGCTGGGACGAGTGGGAGGACCAGGAGCGCCACAAGCGCGAGCGCGTCGAGCTGCCCGATGACTACTACGGCTTCGAGGAGGTCGATCTCGTCGTCGAGCACTCCGATTTCTGCAGCGGTCACTACTACCAATGGCTGCTCGAGCAGGGCGTCGACCCGACGCAGCTCCAGGGTCAGACGAACGCGCTTCCGTTCGACGCGAAGTCGCGCCAGGTCTGGAAGACCCGCGTGCCCAGCGAGCTCTATTCGACGGGCTACATCACGCAGCGCACGGTGGAGTTTCTCGAGCGGCGCGCGCGCGTACCCGAGTCACCCTGGCTCGCGTTCTGCTCCTACCCCGATCCGCACCACCCGTTCACGCCGCCGGGAAAATATTTCGAGATGTACGACCCGGAGAAGATCCCCCTGCCCGAGACGTTCGCCGACTCGCACGCGGGCTCGGTGCCGCACCTGCGCCGCATGATCTCGAACCGCGGGACGCAGCGCGGCATGATCGCGCCGTTCGCGCCGACCGCCGAGCAGTTCCGCCAGATGGCGGCCGCCGAGTACGGCATGATCGCGATGATCGACGACGGCGTCGGCGCGGTGCTCGATGCGCTGGAGCGCACCGGCCAGAGCGCGCGCACCTTCGTGATCTTCACCAGCGACCACGGCGACGTGTTCGGCGATCACGGGCTCATGCTCAAGGGGGCGATGCACTACCAGGGTTGCATCCGCGTGCCGCTCGCGATCGCTGGGCCCGGCATCGAACCCGGCGTGTCTCACTCGCTTGCGAGCTCGCTCGACCTGGCGCAGACCGTCCTCGAGCTCGCGGCTGTTCCGGCCCATCACGGCATGCAGGGCGTGAGTCTCGTGCCGCTGCTCGCGAACCCCGGCAAGGTGGTGCGCGACCACGTGCTCGTCGAGGAAGAACAGATGGCCGACATGCTCGGCGTCGGCCGCCCGCTGCGCATGCGCACGCTCGTGACCGAAGACTCGCGACTCACTCTCTACGACGGCAGCGACGAAGGCGAGCTCTTCGACCTCGAGCGCGACCCGCGCGAGCTCGAAAACCTCTGGTCCCGCCTCGACGCTCGCGCCCGCCGCACCGAAATGATGGAGCGCCTCGCGCGCTTGCTGATGGAATACTCCGACCCGAGCCCCAAGCAACGCTTCGTCGCATGAGCAGCCCGCACGCTCGCCGGATGCCGACGAGTGGGTTTCGCAGCGAGTCCGCGAGCGAGAAGGGACCCACGAGGAGGCGCCGGCGAGGGCGCGGGCGGCGAGTCAGCAAGCAGGGTGCGGCGTCCGTCGCCTCAGTATCTTGCGTCGAAGTCGATCTCGACGGGATCTTCGCCCTCGAGTCGGGACTGGCAGGCGAGTACCCAGCCCTTCGCGAGGTCCTTGGCGGTGAGCGCGTCGTGCGTGCGCATCTGCACCTTGCCGCGGCGCAGCTGCGCCATGCACGATCCGCAGTAACCCTCTTCGCACGAGAACGACGGTTCTAGGCCCGCGCGGCGCGCGGCCGCGAGCAGACTCTCACCGGGCTTCACCGGGACCTCGTGGCGCTGCTTGTCGAGCGTGCAGGTGAACTGACTCGCTGCCGAGTGCGGAGCGGCCGGCGCCGTGGCCTCGGAACTGACTCGATCCGGATCGGTCGGCGAGACGAAGCGCTCGATGAACACGTGGCCGCCGCCGACGCGCCGCTCCTCGAGCGACGCCTCGACGATGTCCATGAACGGCCCCGGCCCGCAGACGTAGAAGTCCGCGTGCTCGAGCCCTGCGAACGCGTCCTTCACGTTCGCCGCGTGCATGAAGCCGTGCTCCACGTCGAGCTGGTGCTGAATCGTGAGTCGCTCCGGGAAGCGCCCGCGCCAGGTCTCGAGCTCGTCGCGGAAGATGATCGACGCGCGGTCCCGGTTCGCATACACGAGCTTCAGCGCGCGGCGCGTGCCGAGAAGCGCCGACTTGATCAGTGACAGGATCGGCGTGATTCCGCTCCCGCCGCCGAACATCACGAGCGGCCGCTCGGCTTCTTCGCGGCGCAGCACGAACAAGCCCTCGGGCGGCTTCACGTCGAGCGTCGATCCGGGGCGCAGCTCGTCGTTGAACCAATTCGAGACGCGCCCGCGCTCGATGCGCTTCACGGTGACCTTCGGGAGCGCATCGCATTCCGGCGCGCTCGACAGCGAGTAACAGCGGTGCAGGCGCATCTGCTGCCACGGAACCTCGAACGTGAGGAACTGCCCGGGCACGTAGCGGAACAGCGCCTCGAGCCGCGGCGGCACCTCGAACGTGAACGAACGCGCGTCCGCCGTTTCGGTCACGACGTCGGCGATACGGAGCGAGTGGAAGCTGTGCTTGGGGTCCGCGGTCGGCATCGGCAGGCGAGCCTAACGTGGGTGTTTGCGCGTTGCCAACACGCGCTCGAGCTCGCTCACCCGAGCAGCTCCACGAGGGCCACGAGTGAGTCGACGGAGACGTCCGCGTGCTCCGCGAAGGGAAACTCGCGCTCCGTGTCGACGTACACCGTCGCGGTTCCGGCCGCGCGACCGGCGAGCAGGTCGAAGCGGTAGTCGCCGACCATCACCGCTTGCTGCGGCATCGCCTTCCAGTGCGCCAACAGGTGGAGCACGCCCTCGGGGTCGGGCTTCGGCGCCGCGGCCTCGCGGCCCAGCACGCAAGCAGGCGCAAAGAAGCGTTCGAGCCCGCACGCGCGCAGGGTCTCGAGCGCGTTCGCGTGGCTGTTGCGAGTCACGATCCCGAGCGCGGAGCCGCGCGCGGCGAGCGCCTCGCGCAGGCGCTCGGCGCCCTCGGCGGCGCGCGCTCTCTGCGCGAGCTCGAGCTCGAGCGCGTCGAGCCGCGCGTACAGCTCGCGCGCCCGCGCCTCCGGCAAGAGCGCGAGCTGCTCGAGGATCGGCTTCTTCGGCTCGAGGCCGAGCTCCGCGCGGATCGCGTCGAAGTCGTGCACCGCGACGGTGAGAGTCCCGTCCATGTCGAAGATCCAGAAGCCGCGCCGCTCGAGGTCCATTCGCTCAGAGTGCCGCAAGCGCCGCCAGCTCGTCGAACGCGCGCTCGAGGTCGCCGCGCAGGGCAGCGAGATCCGGCATCGACTCCGCGTCGGCGTTCAGGCCGAAGAAGAGGCGGCCGTCGTAGCTGAAGAGCGCGACGATCAGCGCCTGATTCAGGAACAGCGGCCCGATCGGGTAGGCCTCGAGCAGCGGCGCGCCCACGAGATACAAGCGCAGCTGCGGCCCGGGAACGTTGGTCACGATCAAGTTCTGTGGCCGGCCGACGTTCTGGAACGCCGTGCCGAGTGACAGGAGCGTGGTACCGGTCCACTCCGTGACTGCGGAGAGCAAGTCCGCGCCGAGCGCCTGGTTCGACTCCTTGAGCCGGCGCGTCGCGACGCGAATCGCGTCGAGCCGGCGCAGCGGGTCGGGCTCGCCGACGGGCGCGCGCACGATCCACGCCGAGACGCGGTTGCCGAGCACGCCCTTCTCGGAGCTCGTGCGCACGGAGACCGGCGCCGAGATGCGAAAGTCGAGCGACGCCACGTCGACGAGACGCCGCTGCAGGAAGCGGCGCACCGCCCCCGAGACCGCCGCCAGCACGACATCGTTCAGTGTACCCCCGAGCTTGTCCTTGATCGCCTTCACGCGCGCGAGGTCGAGCGCGAGTGTCTCGAAGCGCCGGTGCGGGCCGATCTCGCGGTTCAGCGGTGTGTACGACGCCGGCACGAGACCGCGCGCCGCGAGCCGCGCCGCCGCGCGCACCGCTTGCCAAAGCTCCATGCGCCGCTCGGGCGCGAACAGCTCGCGCAGACTCCCCACCGCGTCGACCGGTCCGAGCGCGAGGCTCACGAGCTCGTCGCGCGCGAGCTCCGCGGCGCTCGGCTCGGGTCGCGGCACGAACGGCGGCCCCGGCTCGGTCGTCTCGTCGGGACGCGCGCTCATCAGGAGCGTCAAGAGCTCGGTGCTGGAAACGCCGTCGACCATGCAGTGGTGGACCTTGGAGATCAGCGCGAAGCGCCGGCCCTCCTCGAGGCCCTCGACCACCCACAGCTCCCACAGCGGATGCCCGCGGTCGAGCGGCTGCGCGCAGACGCGGCCGATCAAGCGCTTCAGCTGCGCGGCGTCGCCCGGTCGCGGCAGCGCGGTGTGGCGTACGTGAAACTCGACCTTGAAGTGCCGGTCGTCGATCCAGATCGGCCGGCGACGCAACGGTGTGTAGGCCACGCGCTGGCGATAGCGCGGGATGCGGTGCAGGCGCGCGCCGATGAACTCGCGCACCCGCCCGATGTCGATTCCACCGTCCGCCGTCGCGAGCGGCCCGGCGTCCGCGACGAATGCCGCGCCGATGTGCATCGGAGTCGTCGGTCCCTCTGCGGCCAGGAACGCGGCGTCCTGCGGCGAGAGGATCTCGTAGCGGTAGCTCGCCACGCCGCCAGCATACCGCGAGCGGATGCTAGACGAGCGCTCAGAACGGCAGCGCGGCGACCGCCCGTCCGACTCCGTCCTCGACGGCGAGCTCCGCGGCGACTCGCTCCGCGCCCGCGCGGTAGCGCGGGTTCTCGACGAGATCGCGCAGCGCTTCCGCGAATGTCTCCGCGCTGAGCTTGCGCCGCGAGAAGGGCCCCGGACCGCCACCGATGGACGCGATGCGCCGGCCCCAGAACCACTGATCCGCCATGAACGGCACGACCATGGAGGGCACGCCGGCGCGCAGCGCCGCCGAGGTCGTGCCCGCGCCGCCGTGGTGCACGACCCCGGCCACGCGCGGGAAGAGCCAGTCGTGCGGCGCCGCGTCGAGCGCGAAGATTGTCTTCGGAAGCTCGACTCCGGCGAGCGCGCCCCAACCTGAGAGCAAGAGGCCGCGCCGCCCCGACAGCTCGAGCGCGCGCACCACCTCGCGGGTCAGCGCCGCGGGATCGGGCGAGGGCATGCTGCCGAAGCCTACACAGATCGGTGGCGGACCTGCGGCGAGGAACGTCTCGAGCGCCGGCGGCGGGCGCCAGCTCGGGTCGCGATCGAGAAACCAGTAGCCGGTGAGCTCGACCTCGGGCCCCCAATCGGCGGGGCGAGGCACGACCGAGCGACTGAATCCGTACAGAGTCGTCCAGCGCTCGCTCGCCAACAGCGCGAACGGATTCGTCCCGGGCGGCAAGCCGAGCACGCGCTGGCGTGCCGCATCGAAAGCGCGACCGGCCAGCTTGAACAAGAGCTCCCAGCCGATCCGGTGAGTGAGTCGACAGAGTGAGCCGCGGAACGGCAGCCAGCGCGGCGGCTCGGGCAGAAGCCAGCTCCCGAACTCGCGCGTCGCGTGACCGGGCTGCAGAAACGCGCACGCAAACGGGGTTCCGCGTCGCTCGCGAAGCGCCGGCGCGAGTGGTAGGGCGGTGGGCGCGACCAGGATCGCGTCGGCGTCCGCGGTGTTCTGCCACGCTTCGCTGTAGCCCTTCTCGAGCAACGGCTCGAGCAGGCGAGTCATCTCGCGCACGAGCCGCACCGGGTTCCCCATGCCGCGCACGAGCGCGCGACCCTCTTCCGAGTGCAAGAGCGCGCGCGGGTCGCCCGTGTCGAAGCTGCGCCACTCGACGCCGTTCGCCTCGATGAACGAGCGGAAGGACGGCGCGGCGAGGAGCGCGGTCGAGTAGCCGGCGGCGTCGAGCCCGCGCGCCAGTGCGACGTAGGGCTGCACGTCGCCGCGCGAGCCGAGGGTGAGGATGCAGATTCGCATTTCGGTTCCCGACGCATCGAGAGGCGGCGCGAACCCCTTTAGCGCGCGCGCCTAGCGCAGGCGCGAGACGACCCAGAACAGCGCGCAGAGCACCACGGACACCAGGATCGAGGTCGTGATCGGGACGTAGACGCGCAAGTTCGGTCGCTCGATGCGCAGATCGCCGGGCAGGCGGCCGAGCCATGCCGCGCCGGGCACGAGCCAGAGCGCGAGGCCGAGGACGACGAGCACGAGCCCGAGCAGAACGAGCGCGCGTGCGAGTGGGGGCATGCGCTCACTCTAGCCGCAGGCCGGTGGCGGCGTCGCGCCCGCGTGCTGTGAGAGAATCGCGCGCATGCAGGAGCTCGCGGAGCGCATCGCCGCCTATGCCGCACATCGCATGCCGCAGGCGACCGATGTCGCGGCGAGTCACGTAGACCGCATACACGGAGGTGCGTCGCGCGAGACGTATCGCTTCCGCTTGCGGCACCGAGAAGCTGGGCGCGAAGTCGAGCGCCGGCTGATCCTGCGCCGCGATCCGCCCGGCAGCCTGATCGAGACCGACCGCGCAGCGGAGTTCGCCGCCTATCGCGCCTTTCACGGCAGCGCGGTCCCGGTACCCGAGGCGCTGTGGCTGGAGAGTGACTCGCGTTGGCTCGATCACCCGTTCTTCGTGATGGAGGAGCTGGTCGGTTTCGAGGCGTCGCCGCAGGCGATCCTTGCGCCGCCGTACCTTCAGCACCACGAGCGGCTGGCGCGCGAGAAATGGTCGATCCTCGGCGCGATCGCCGCGGCCGATCCCGAGAAGCTCGGGCTCGCCGGCGCGCTCGAAGTGATCGATCCCGCCGACGCCTGGCGCCGCGAGCTCGACCACTGGACCGCCGTGATCGACGAGGACGAGCTCGCGCCGCAGCCGATCGCCCGCGCGGCGATCCGCCGCCTGCGGCGCGCGCCGCCGCCGCCGCCGCGCCGCTTGCACGTCGTGCACGGTGACTTCCGCACCGGAAACTTCCTGTACGACACGGAGGGCGCGATCCGCGGCATCCTCGACTGGGAGATGGCGCACCTCGGCGACCCAGTCGAGGACCTCGCGTGGAGCCTCAACCGAGTTTGGTGTTGGGGGCGCGACGAGCGCGTCGGCGGACTCACGACGAAGGAGAACGCGATCCACATCTGGGAGCAGGCGAGTGGCCTGCGCGCCGACCCCGAGGCGCTGCGCTGGTGGGAGCTGTTCTCGAGCGTGAAGGGCCTCGCGATCTGGATCTCGGGCGGTCACGAGTACCAGGAAGGCACGAACAAGGATCCGGTGCTCGCGTTCTCGAGTATCTGGCTCACGAACGCGCAGGACCGCGCCGCGCTCGAGGCGATGGGGAAGCTGTCGTGAAGCCGGACGTCTCGAAGCTGCTAGAAATCGTCGCGAGCAAGCTCTTGTTCGAGATCGCGCCCAACGTCCAGCCGAGTTATCGGCAGTCGTCGGTCGGGCTCACGGGGATGTTGCTCGGCATGGTGAGAGAGGAGTTCGAGCGCGCCTGCGCGCGCCGCGTCGAGGAGAACGGCGTGCTGCGCGCGCTCTTCGCGCGCGCAGCGAAGAGCGTCGCCGACACAGATCTGCGTCGCCGGCTCGAGAGCGCCGCCGCCGGCGTGGACGCCAGCCTGCTCGTTTCGGATCTCGACAAGAGCAACGACGCCCTGCGCGCGCTCTTGATCGACCTGCACGCGCACGTCGAGGAGCAGGACGCCCCCTGGGCGCGAGCGGTCGACGCGGAGATCTGGCGCGAGCTCGTCGCGTCGACCGAACGCCGCCGCTTCGCGCTCGCGCCCTTCTGAGTCAGACCGCCGGCGGGCTGAAGTACGTCCACAGCGCGAGCGCACAGCCGGTGAGCAGCACGAGCCAAGTCAGGATCGTGCCGACGAAGCGACCCGGCGTGGTGCCGGTCGAGCTCGACAGCCCGAACGCGTGGAGCAAGCGCGCGACGAACAGACTGGCGCCGAGCCCGTTCAGGAGCATCGCGCTCGCGCCGTTCAGCTCGAGCACGAGCAGCAGCACGAGGCCCATCGGCACGTACTCGGTGAAGTTCGCGTGGACGCGGATGCGCTGCAGCATGACAGCGCTTCCGCCGTCGCCGATGTTGACCTTCTCGGTGACGCGGGTGCGCACCACGCGCATCGCGAGCACGAGCATGAGAATGCCGAGCAGACCGGTCCAGAGCGCGGTGATCGGTGCGTGCATGACTCCCCCTCTTGGCGCGCGGAGCCGCGCGCTTTGCGTGCGAGTGTGAGCCTCGCGCGCCCCGTGCGCTAGAGTCCGCGCCCGCATGCCGCGCAAGCAACCGGCCGCCGCGGGATTCGCGGCCCTGCACTGGGCTCTGATCGCCGCGATTTACGGCCGACTCGCGGCGGTCGCGTGTCTGCGCTTCTCGCTCGACTGGGATTTTCTCGCGTACCACTTTCCGGGCGCGCTCATGACTTACGGACTCACGAGCTACACGCCCGAGCCGCGCCTGGTCGCGGTGATCGAGGGCTTCCCGCCGCTGCCGCGCATCCTGGAGGGCGCGCTCGTGCTCGCGACCGGCCGCTTCTCAGCCGCGAGCGCGCTGAACCTGATCGGTGTAGGCGCGCTGACGGCGGGCCTCGCGTGGCTGTACGGGCGCCGCATCTCGCTGCGCTGGCTCGCGACCGCGTTGCTCGGCGTGCCGCTCTTCGTGCAGCATCTCGCGTCCGGCTACGTCGACTTGTTCACGGCGTCGTTTCTCGCGCTCGCGTTCGCGTCGTTCGCGGAGCTCGAGCGCGACTCACGGCGCCCGTTCGCGGGCGCGGTGCTCCTGATCGCGGCGCTCGCCGCGGCGCAGCTTTCGAAGTTCCAAGCATGGCCGGTCGCGGCGCTCGTCGGCGCGGCGGCGCTTTACCGCTTCGCCGCGCTCGCCCGCGCGGGGCGAATCTCGCGCCGTACGGCGCTCGCGCTCGCCGCGGCGCTCGCGCTGCTGTTGGGCGCCTGGCCCGTCCGGAATCTCGTCGCGTTCCAAAATCCGGTGTACCCCGTCGTCTTTCCGCTCGCACCGGGGCTGTTTCCGAACGCGAGCGTCGACGCGGACAGCGGCGTCTACAACCTGCCGGTGTGGCTGGCCGACCAGCCGAGGCCCGTGCGCTTCCTCGCTTCCGCCCTCGAGTGGAACCGCTTCCATTCGGGCGAGCGCTTCTACTGGAGCCTCGATCAGAGCGCGCGCGCCGATCCGGCGCGCAGTCCGCATCATCGCCTCGGCGGTTGGTTTCCCTGGACCTTGGCCGCGCTCGCGCTCGGCGCAGCGCGCGCGCGCCGCGCGGGGAAGCTCTCGACGACGGCGCAGGTCACGTTCGCGGCGTCCGTCGCGCTCGTCGCGTTTCTGCCACAGAGTCACGAGCTGCGCTACTGGCTGTTCATCCCGCTCGGGCTCGCGATCGCGACCGCGCTCGGCCTTGCCGCGGACGTCGCGCGTCCCGCGCGCGTGCTGCGCGCAGCGCTCGTCGTCGGCGCGGCCTTCGTTCTGTTCGTGACTCGCCCATTCGCGCTCGACCCGCGGCCGCCCGAGGCGCTCGCGCCCGCGAAGGCGGTCGCGTTCTGGGCGGAGCAGACAGCGCACCCGCAGCCGGAGCCCGTGCACATCTGCGACGTCAACCCCGAGGGCATCTTCTACGCAGGGCCGCACTTCCGCGAGTACCGGGTCGTCGGCTGCTTCGGCTGGCAGGAGCCGGCCGACACCGAACGGTGACGCTCAGCGGCAGAGCGCTGCGAGATCGGGGTAAGGCGGCCAGGTCGCGTTCGTATCGTCGCCGCGCAACGCGGTCTCCACCTGATACAGGAACGGGCTTCCCCAGGTGCGCGCGAAGCGCGGGTCTAGGTGGTAGACCGAATCCTGTAGCGCGTCGTCGAGCGACACGAAGCGCACGCCCATCGCTTCGTACTCGTCGAGCAAGTCCTCGATCATCTCGGCGGTGAACGCGCCGGCGTGCAGCAGCAGGACCTGCTTGATGCGGCGGCCGAACAGGTTGCGCGCCAGCCGGTCGGACTCCAGCAGCGTGTCGCGCGCGGCGCGGCGGTAGCGGACCCGCAGCTTGTCGATGCCGCGCTCGTCGCCGGCGCCGCTCGAGCAGCGCGCGAAGATCGGGAACCACTGCCAGTCCTCGAAGTCGACGGTCACTTCCGCGATGCGGTAGCCGCGCGCGAACAGATACGAGCGCAGCGCCTCGCGCGTCGCCTGGCTCGTGCCTTCCTGAAGGAACGGATAGCGAAACACGCGCCAGTCGCGGCCGGGCACCGGCCGGCCCTGGAGTGACTCGAGCAG
Organism: bacterium; assembly: GCA_041498295.1. Lineage (GTDB taxonomy): Bacteria > Myxococcota_A > UBA9160 > SZUA-336 > SZUA-336 > VGRW01. Next base: position 42,972 of record JBGQIB010000007.1, read on the forward strand.
CGGCTCGTTCTTGCGCACGTCCGCGTAATACTCCGCGAGCGGCACGCGCCCGAGGTCGAGATGCGAATAGGTGTGGTTGCCGAGCAGGTTGCCCGCGCGCACCCAGCTCTCGAGCGCCGCGCGGTCCTCGGGGTGCTCCTCGATGCGGCGCCCGTTCACGAAGCCGGTCACCGGCGGCAAGTGGTGTCGCTCGAACGCCGCCACGAGCGTGTGCATGACCGGCTCGGCGGGGGTCGCATCGCTCGGAAACGGCATGCGCGTGAGATCGTCGACCGTGATCGCGACCTCGAGCGGCGCGTTCGATTCGGGCACCTCGGGCTTGCGCACGGCGCGCACACCGAGAACTCCGGCGCCGGCCGCGACGATCGCGATCCAGCGCAGCAGCTGCGGCAGCTTCTCCCTCAAAGACTCCTCCGGGTCGCTCGCCATTCCCGCGCTGATCGGAAGCGGCGCGACGCGAGCTGAGACGTCACCGAACTTTCCGGGATTCGGCAAGCCTGGCGCATTTGCGACAGAATGACCGGATGGCGGGAAGTCAAGCGGGGGGCGCGCGCGGCGTGCTCGTGATTCCCGCGTTCAACGAAGCGCCGCGCCTGCCCGCTCTCCTGGGGCGCATTGCGGCGGAGAAGACGGGGCTCGAGATCGTCGTCGTGGACGACGGCTCGCGTGACGCGACCGCGGAGGTCGCGGCGCGCGCGGGCGCCACCGTCCTGCGCCATCCGTTCAATCTCGGCTACGGGGCCGGTCTGCAGACCGGTTACAAGTACGCGCTCGAGGTCGGCGCGAAGTGGGTCGTGCAGATGGACGCCGACGGACAACACGACCCGAGCGACATCCCGCGCCTGCTCGCGCCGCTCGAGCGGGGCGAGTGCGATCTGGTCATCGGCTCGCGCTTCCTCGCGCCGACGGGCTACCACATGGGCTTCACGCGCACGCTCGGCCGGCGCTTCTTCGTCGGGTTGGCGCGCGCATTCGGGATTCGAGTCACGGACCCGACGTCGGGCCTGCAGGCGCTCGGCCGCCGCGTGCTCGAGCTCTACGCGGGTGACTCGTTCCCGAGTGACTACCCGGACGTCGACGTGCTCCTCACCGCCCACCGCCACGGTCTCGCCGTTCGCGAGATCTCGGTCGAGATGCACGCGTCGCAGCGCAAGTCGACCCTGCACGGCGGCCTGCGCTCGGTCTGGTACGTGTACAAGATGCTGCTCGCGGTCTGGGCCGCGTCCGCCGGAGGGACGAAATGAACGACGCCGAAACGCTCGCGCACCTGCGCGAGCTCTTTCTCGACAACCCGGATTTGGAGGCGGCGCGCTGGCTCGCGCTCTCGATTTCCCTCTCGCTCGTGGTCGCGGTGCTCTTCCTGGTACGGCGGCGAGGCTTGCGCGAGGAGTACACGCCGATCTGGCTCGCGGTCTCCGCGGCGCTGGTGTTCGTGTCGCTGCGCCTCGACCTGCTGCGGGAGCTCACGCGCGCGATCGGCGCCTGGACACCGAGCTCGACCCTGTTCTTTCTCGGCGAGCTCTTTCTCGTCGGGATCTGTCTCAATTACGCGGTGCGCCTCTCGCGCGCGAGTCTTTTGATCAAGAACCTGGCGCAGGAGATCGCGCTCCTGCGCGCACAGGTGGAGAAGCTCGGCGCGCGGCAGGGAAGCGCGCGTGACTGACTCCGTCGCGGAGCCCGTCCCGTTTCCGCCTCAGCCCGCGGACGTCGCTTGGCCGCGCACGGCCTGGCCGCTCGGCGCGCCGCCGCGGGGATTTCGCGAGCCCGACGCACCCGACTTCGGAAAGACGCACGCGCTCGCCGTGATCTGGCGCGGCCGACTCGTGTACGAGCGTTACGGGTCCGAGCACGGTCCGGACAGCACGCTGATCTCCTGGTCGGTCGCGAAGAGCTTTCTGCACGCGCTCGTCGGCCTGCTCGTGCGCGACGGCAAGCTCGATCCCGGCGCGCGCGCAGGCGTCCCGCAGTGGCAGACGCCGGGCGACGCGCGCGCCGCGATCACGCTCGACCAGCTCCTGCGCATGTCGAGTGGTCTCTTCTGGCGCGAGGACTACGTCGACGCACAGCAGTCGGACGTGATCGAGATGCTCTTCGGCGAGGGCAAGGACGATGTCGCCGCGTTCGCCGCGCACTATCCGCTCGCGCACGCGCCCGACACCGTTTGGTGCTACTCCAGCGGCACGAGCAACCTCGTGTCGGCGATCGCCGCTCGCGCGCTCGGCGGCGGCGACGCGGCGCGCGAGTATCTGCGACGCGAGCTATTCGCGCGCCTGGGCATGGCGAGCGCGACGCTACGCAGCGACGCGGCCGGCACCTGGATCGGCTCGTCGTTCGTGTTCGCGACCGCGCGCGACTTCGCGCGCTTCGGCCTGCTGTATCTGCGCGACGGCATCTGGGAAGGCGAGCGCATCCTCCCCGAGGGCTGGGCCGACTACGCGCGCTCGCTCACTCCCGGCTCGGCGGGTGAGTACGGCGCGCATTGGTGGCTGCCGCCGATGGGCGAGGGGATGCTCTCGGCGAACGGCTACCAGGGGCAATACGTCTTCGTCGCACCCGCCCGCGACGTGGTCGTCGTGCGCCTCGGTGAGTCGAGCGCCGAGCAGCAGCCGCTCGTGCGCGCGTGGCTGGCGGAGGTGGTGGCGCGTTTCCCTAGGTTGCGCTGACCGGCGCTACGACTTCGGCGTCGCGGGCGTTGCGGGCGTCGCCGGCGCGGCGCTCTTCGCGGCGATCTCCTGATCGATCCAGCGCGTGAAGTCATCGAGCGGACGCGCGCCAGAGACCAGGATGCCGTTCACGAAGAACGCGGGAGTTCCGGTGAGTCCCGCGGCGCGCGCGGCCGTGGCGTCCGTGTTCACGCGTGTCTCGGTCGCGGGGTCCTGCCGGCACGTCTTGAACGCGGCGGCGTCGAGCCCGACGCTGGTCGCGTACTTGTCGAGGTCCGCATCCGAGAGCGCCTGCTGATTCGCGAAGAGCATGTCGTGGTACTCCCAGAACTTCCCCTGTTGCTCCGCGCAGACCGCGGCGATGGCCGCGGCGCGTGCGCGCGGGTGCAGCCCGTCGAGCGGCATGTGGCGATACACCAGGCGAACCTGATTCGGGTACTTCGCCAGGATCTCCAGCACGGTCGGCTCGGCGCGCTTGCAGAAGGGGCACTGGTAGTCACTGAACTCGATCAATACCACGGGCGCGTCGGCCGGGCCCTTCGACGGCCCCGTCGCATCCACGTTCACGCGCGGCGGCTGCATCAGCACGGCGACTTGCGCGTTCTTGCGCAGCTCGGCGCGCACCTTCTCGGGGCGCTGTGACTCGAGGTGCGAGCGGATGCGCGCGACGAACGCCTCGAAGGTCGCGTCGGGCGGCAAGCGGCTGCGGTTCTCGTCGAAAAACGCCTTGACCTCGTCGTCCGAGACGGGGCCGAGCGCCTTGATCTGGTCCGCGAGATAGTCGTCGGGCGACTTGCCGGCCTTCTTGGCCGCGTCGCCCAGCAGGCGCTCGTCGATCAGCGACTCGATCGCTTGCGCGCGGACGTCGTAGACCTCGCTCTCCGGCTTGTCGGCGATCTCGCGCTTGTAGAGGTCCTCCTTGATCCAGGTCTCGAGCTCGCTCGCCTTGATGTTGCTGCCGTTCAGCTTCGCGACGATCGCGTCGCCGCCCGCTGCCGCCGCAGCGGCAGCGGTCTTGCTCGAGTCGCGGCCGCTACACGCAATTGTGGCGGCGAGCAGCGCCGCGATGCCGGCGCCCTGGAGGAGCTTCGCATGAGTCATGAGCGCGTTCCTTCAAAATGGGAGGGCGGAGTCTAGCCTTGTCGGCCGAGCGCTGCCCGGACAAAATCCGCTCCATGCGGGCGCCGGTTTGCGTGGGAATCGCGGGCGGAACTGGCGCCGGAAAGAGCGTGTTGGCCGCGGCGCTGGAGCAGGCGTTCGACGCGGCGCGCGTGCTCCGCATTCCACAGGACGCGTATTACAGAGACCGCGGCGACCAGGGCGCCGAGGCGCGCGCCGCGCTGAACTTCGATCACCCCGACGCGCTCGAGACCGAGCTCCTGGTCGCGCACCTCGAGGAGCTGCGTGCCGGGCGGGCGGTCGACGTGCCGGTGTACGACTTCGGGCGCCACCGGCGCGCGCCCGAGACGTGGCGCGCGGAGCCGCGCGCGCTGCTGGTCGTCGATGGCATCCTCGCGCTCGCCGATCCCGCGCTGCGCGCGTGTTTCGATCTGCGTGTCTTCGTCGACGCGCCCGAGGACTTGCGCCTCCGCCGGCGACTGGCGCGCGACGTGGCGGAGCGCGGCCGCAGCGCGGAGTCGGTGCGCGCGCAGTTCGCGGCGACCGTGCGCCCGATGCACGCGCGCTTCGTGGCGCCGAGCCGCGCGCACGCGGATCTCGTCGTCGTGAACGCGAGCGAGCTGTCACTTGCCCGTGAGCCGCTCGTCGCGCGCGTGCGCGCGCTGCTCGACTAAGTCAGCGTGGCGAGGAACTCGAGCAGCGCCTTGTTGGTCGCGCCCGGATCTTCTTGCTGCGTCCAGTGACCGGCGTCGGGGATCAGCCGCATGCCGCGGAAGTCGGTGCAGAACGAGGGCATCATCTGTACCATCGGGCCGGGCCCGTTGCCCCCGGGGCCAGTCACGACCGCGTCGCGCAGGCCGCCGATGAAGTACGACGGCACGGTCACTTTCGCGTCGCCCCACGGCGCCAGCAGCTCCCAATTCCGATCGAAGTTCCGGTACCAGTTGAGGCCGCCGCGGAAGCCCGCGCGCGCGAACTCGGCCGCGTAGTAGGCGAGATCGGCCTCGCTGAGCCATGCGGGCAGCTTCGGCGGTTCGACCAGCGCATCGAGAAACCCCGCGGTCTTCGGGATGCTCGCGCGCATGCCTTGGTCGCGGGGCACCGAACCGGACGCGCTGTAGAGCAGCATGCGCATCGTGCGCGTGGTGTCGGCCTCGAGCTCTCGCTCCGCCTTCCCGGGCTCCTGGAAGTAGAGGATGTACATGAAGTTGTCGCCGGCGGCGGCCTTGAACATCTGTGTCGGCGGCAGCGGCAGGCGCGGGAGGAAGGGCACGGAGACACCCACCACGGCGCGGAAGCGATCCGGTCGCAGCTGCCCGGCGCTCCACGCGACGATCGAGCCCCAGTCGTGACCGACGATCACCGCCTGCTTCGCAGCGAGCGCGTCCGTGAGTCCCAGCATGTCACCGACCAGGTGAAACACCGTATAGCGGTCGATCTCTTTCGGCGCGTCCGTTCGGCCGTAGCCGCGCATATCGGGCGCAACCGCGTGGTAGCCGGCGGCCGCGAGCGCTGGGAGCTGGTGTCGCCACGAGTACCACGACTCGGGCCAACCGTGACACAACAGCACGAGCGGCCCTTCCCCCGCTTCCGCGATGTGCATCTGGATGCCGTTCGTCTGAACCGTGCGGTGTCGAATCTCCATCATCGAGTTGCAGGCTATCACGCGCCCCATTCAGACTTCCCCGATGCCGGTCGTCCACGAAGAGAAGCTGCGCGTGAATTGGGTCGACACCGATGCGAGCGGTCGCATCCACTACACCGCAGCGCTGCGCTATTTCGAGATCGCCGAGCACGGGTTGATGCGCAGGCTATTCGGCGGAGTGACCATGGCCGGCAACCCCGACTTTGGCTTGCCGCGCGTGCACGTGGAGGCCGACTACAAGCTCGCCCTGCGCTACCCGGACGAATTCACGTGCCGCGCGCGCGTCGCACACGTGGGGAACACCTCCGCGAGCTACGCCTTCGAGATCCACAACCTGGCCGGGGAGGTCTGCATCGCCGGCAAGATCGCGGTGGTCGCGACCGATGCGATGGGCCGGAAGACCCCCCTGCCGGCGGCGCTGCGGAGCGCCCTCGAAAAGGGGCTGTGAGCGCCTGCAACAACAAGCTGCGCGCAGCCCAGCGGCAGGCGATGCGCAGTAGAAACACGGGCTTCACCTACTCAGGGGTCAGGAACTACACTCTCCGGGTCCGGGAGGGCCAGCCCGGTCTCGCAGGGTCGCTGCGCTGCGGCACAGCGTTTGCGAGACCATACGCGCCGTTCAGAGCCCCCAATATAGAGGAGAGGCGTCCTTGAAGAACCGCGCGCTGCAGACCTGGATCGAGGAGATGACCGCTCTCTGTAAGCCCGAGCGGGTTTCGGTCTGCGACGGCTCGCAGGCGGAATACGACGCGATGCTGAAGCTGCTCGTGGCCAACGGGACGGCCGAGCCGCTGAATCCCGCGCTGCGCCCCAACAGCTTCTTGGTCCGCTCGGATCCGGAAGATGTCGCGCGCGTCGAGGACCGCACCTTCATCTGCTCCAAGAAGCGCGACGACGCAGGGCCGAACAACAATTGGCGCGACCCCGACGAGATGCGCCGCAGCCTGCGCGAGCTCTTCGACGGCTCGATGCGCGGCCGCACCCTTTACGCGGTGCCGTTCTCGATGGGACCGCTCGGCTCGCACATCGCGCACATCGGCGTGCAGCTCACCGACTCACCGTATGTCGTCGCCAGCATGCGCACGATGACGCGCATGGGCAAAGGCGCGCTCGACGTGCTCGGCGACGGGAAGTTCGTGCCGTGTCTGCACTCGGTCGGCGCGCCGCTGTCCCCCGGTCAGAAGGACGTGCCGTGGCCGTGTGACGCGAAGCAGAAATACATCGTGCACTTCCCCGAGACGCGGGAGATCTGGTCGTATGGCTCGGGCTACGGCGGAAACGCGCTGCTCGGCAAGAAGTGTTTCGCGCTGCGCATCGCGTCCGTCATGGCGCGCGACGAGGGCTGGCTCGCCGAGCACATGCTGATCCTGAAAGTGACTTCGCCCGGGGGCCGCCGGCGCTACGTGGCGGCGGCGTTCCCGAGCGCCTGCGGCAAGACGAACCTCGCGATGATGCAGCCGACCATCCCCGGCTGGAAGGTCGAGTGCATCGGTGACGACATCGCCTGGATGAAGTTCCATGCGGACGGACGGCTCTACGCGATCAACCCCGAAGCGGGCTTCTTCGGCGTAGCGCCCGGCACGAGCGAGAAGTCGAACCCCAACGCCATGCGCACCGTCGCTGCGAACTGCATCTTCACCAACTGCGCGCGCACGGAAGAGGGTGACGTGTGGTGGGAGGACATGACTCCCGAGCCGCCGGCGCGACTCACCGACTGGCGCGGCCAAGCGTGGACCCCGGCGAGTAAGTCACCCGCGGCGCACCCCAACGCGCGCTTCACCGCGCCCGCCTCGCAGTGCCCCGTGATCGCGTCGGAGTGGGAGGACCCGCACGGCGTGCCGATCAGCGCGATCCTGTTCGGCGGGCGCCGCGCCACCGTCGTGCCGCTCGTGAACGAAGCGCATGACTGGGCGCAGGGCACGTTCTTCGGCTCGATCATCGCGAGCGAGAAGACGGCCGCAGCCGCTGGAACCATCGGAGAGTTGCGCCGCGACCCGATGGCCATGCTGCCGTTCTGCGGATACAACATGGCCGACTACTGGAATCACTGGCTGCGGGTCGGCCGCGCGGAAGGCGCGAAGCTGCCGAAGATCTTCTGCGTGAACTGGTTCCGGAAGGGCCCGAACGGCGAGTTTCTCTGGCCCGGCTACGGCGAGAACAGCCGCGTGCTCAAGTGGGTGTTCGAGCGCTGCGAGGGCGAGGCAAAGGGCGTCGAGACGCCGATCGGCATCCTGCCCTCCCAGGGCGAGCTCGACACGGACGGGCTCGATCTCGATTCCGAGGATCTCGCCGTGCTGCTCGGCGCCGACGTCGACGGCTGGCTCGCCGAGATGCCGTTGATCCGCGAGCACTACGCCGCGTTCGGCGACCGTCTGCCGCCCGAGCTCGGGAAAGAGCTTTCCGCGCTCGAGCAGAGACTGAAGGCGGCGCGCTCCTAGCCGACGAACCCGACCTTCTTGTGGCTGCCGTCGCAGTACGGCTTGTTCGCCGACGCGCCGCAGCGACACAGATATGTTTCGGTCGTGCGCAGGATCGTCCGGCCCGTGCCGGTCACGATCTCGAGCGGCCCTTGCACGCGCAGGGGACCGCTCGGCGCCGGAGTCACGGTGAGCGCACCGCCCCGCACCGCGAGCGCCTCCGACTCCTTCGTGGCCGGCTCGCCCGTCGCGCTGAAGCCCGCGCCAGTGTGACTCCCGTCGCAGAACGGCTTGTTTCTCGAGGCGCCGCAGCGGCACAGGGTCGCCCGATAGCCGACCGAGACTCCGCCGACCGCGAGCTCCGCGTGCAGCGCGAGCGGGCCGTTCTCGCGCACGTGCGCCGTGTTCACGAGCGGCGCCGTCTCGCCCGGCCCGCCGTCGTTGCGCTCGAAGCGGATCGCGCCCGAAGGGCAGGTGAGCGCGAGGTGAGCGGCTTCGGCGGGCGTCGCTCGATCCGGGTGGATCCACTCGCCGGGCACGTTCGGCACGAACACGTCGGGTCGGCCGAGTACGCAGTTGCGCGAGTGGATGCACTTCTTCGCTTCGAAGCGGATCGTGACTTGGCGGCCGCGGACTTCCTCGCTGGCACTCATGGCGCGCTCCTTTCGATGGGCATCATGTTGACGATCGTGCGTCCGTCGAGGAGCACCCAGGCGGGCGCGATCTCGTAGCCCTTCGCCTCACGATAGCGCTCGAAGGCCGGGTTCACGCGCACGTACGACACCAGGAACGAGAGCGGCATGCGCCACGGGAACTCGGCGACCATGCCGTTTTGCGAGACGAGCTCGCGCAGCTTCACGTCCTCTAGCTTCGCGAGCTTCTCGGCGCCGCCGCCCACGGCGACACCGATCTGTGCCGACCCGTCGGGTTTGTAGACGCCGAGCGGCCGCAGCTCGCTGGCGCCCGCGGCGGAGAGCTCCAAGCGGAGCTCTTCGGTGACTCGCCCGACGTCTGCCGGCGTCGCGTTCGGAAGCTCGCGGTACGCGAACGTGAACGGGCCGATCGGCCGCTCCTCGATCGACACCACCGCAAACGCGCCGAGCCAGGCCGCGAACCCGCCGCACGCGGCGACGAGAGCCACGAGGCCGAGCCCGACGATGCGCAAGGTCAGCCCTCCGGCGTGAACCGCACGGGCATCGACTTGATGCCGTTGATGAAGTTCGAGCGCAGCCGCGCGACCGGGCCCGCGAGCTCGACGTCCGGCAGGCGCCGGAACAGCTCCTCGAACATCACGCGCATCTCCATGCGCGCGAGCGACGCGCCCAGGCAGAAATGCACGCCGATGCCGAAACCGAGGTGTGGGTTCGGATCGCGCCCGACGTCGAAGCGCCCCGCATCCTTGAACGCGCGCTCGTCGCGGTTCGCGGAGCCGTAGTACATGACGACCTTCTCGCCCTCGCGGATCGCTTGGCCCGCGAGCTCCGTGTCGCGCTGCGCGGTGCGCCGGAACTGCATCACGGGAGACACCCAGCGCACGATCTCGTCGACCGCCGTGTCGAGTAACTCGCGCCGCTGAGTCAGCCGCTCGCGCTCCGCGGGGAACTCGCACAGCGCCTGCATGCCGCCCGAGATCGCGTTGCGCGTGGTCTCGTTTCCCGCGATCACGAGCAGAAAGAAGAACATGTTGAAGTCGAGCCCGCCGAGCTTCTCGCCGTCGACGTCCGCGTGCACGAGCGTGGAGACGATGTCGTCCTGCGCGCTCGCGCGGCGTTTCTCCGCGAGCCAGGCGCCATACTGGAAGAGCTCCATCACCGCGAGCTGCGCGTCGACGGGCGAGCCGTACTCCGGGTCTTCGGCGCCGATCAGGCGATTGCTCCAGTGGAACAGCTTCCAGCGATCCTCGATCGGCACGCCGAGCAGCTCGGCGATCACGAGCAGCGGCAGCTCGGCGGCGACCGCGGTGACGAAGTCGCACTCACCCTTGCGCGCGACCTTGTCGACGATGTCGCGCGCGTGATCGCGCACGTGTGACTCGAGCTTGGCGATCATGCGCGGCGTGAAGCCGCGGTTCACGAGCTTGCGCAGCTTGGTGTGGCGCGGCGGGTCCATGTGGATGAGCTGCTGCCGGAATAGCATCAGCTCTTCGGGCGGCATGTCGGCGTTCACGGCGCTGCCGCGCTCGGACGAGAACAGCTCGTGGTCGCGCGAGATCGCGACCACGTCCTCGTAGCGGGAGATCACCCAGAAGCCGTGCTGATAGGGCTCGACCCGGCCCGGCATCTCGCGGCCGTCGCGCCCGGGGATCCAGTGCAGGCCCGCCCGTCCGCGCAGCCGCGCGAAGAAGTCGTGCGGAGGGCCGGACTCGAACGTGCGCGCGTCGAACAGATCCACGTCTTCGGCTGCCACGCGAGACACCCTACCACTCTAGGCGAGGCGGACTGAAATGCCGATCGCCTCGTGATCCGAGAGGTCATCGGACGGGATCACCGCCGGCTCCGACACCTCCAGGCCGCGCGCGAAGAACCAGTCGAGCTGGAACGCGCCCCGTCCGTCGCGCTTGTAGGTCGCCGCCGGGTGTAGGTTCGCGGCGCGCCAATGGAAGCCGCGGCGTTCGGCGAGCGCGAACAGCGGCTCGTGCGCGATCGGATCGGACAATCGGCTCGGGTCGCGCGCCAGCGCGGCGCGCAGCCGCTCGCGATCCTCGAGCTCGCCGAGCCCGAGCGAGTGGCTGTTCACGTCCCCACCGACGAGCGCCGGCGCGCCGGGCGCGAAGCGCTCGAGCGCGTCGAAGACGGCGCCGAGCTGCGCCGCGCGCTCGCCCGGATCCGAGTGACTCTCGAGGTGCAGCGACGCTAGCGCGAGCTCGCGCGCGCCCAGCGGCAGGCGACACAGAACTGCGATGCGCGAGCCGACCCGCCGCTCCCCCAGCCGCCCGTCGAACCAGCGGCCGCTGCGCTCCAGGCGCACGACTTCGGGCAGGACGAGCTCGCCGCGCGCGAGGATCGCCCCGCCGTGAAAGCCGAGCGCGTTCTCCTGGCCCGCGTGCGCCTGCTGCTCCTCTACGTCGCCGAGCCCGAGCTCGAGGAACTCCACGGCGAACGCGGCCGAGCAGCCCAAGCGCCCCGCCAGCTCGCGCGGCGCATTCACTTGGCCCGAGCGCGCCATGCCGACGTCGAGCTCCGAGAGCAGGAACACGTCGGCGCCGGTGGCGCGCAGGAGCTCGGCGGCGCGCGCCGGATCCCCACACCGTTGTGCGTTCCAGGCGACGACCCGCAGGGGCTCCTCGTGCAGGCGCAGCGCCGCGCGCGCGCACACGATGTCGAGCGCGGACGCGAAGCCGAGCGCGTCGAGCAGCTCGGCGTGGCGCGCCCCGGTCGGCTCGAGCGCCAGGATCTCGCGGCGCCGCGCGAGCGCGACCTCCGGCAGGGCGCTCTTCGTCTCGGGTATGCTCGCCATCATGGAG
>JBGQIB010000008.1:0-51443 GCA_041498295.1 bacterium
CGCGGTGATCGCGCCGCCGAGCCGCTCGACGAGCCGCTTGGTGATCGCGAGCCCGAGCCCCGTGCCGCCGAAACGGCGCGTCATCGAGCTGTCGCCCTGTCGGAACGGCTCGAAGATTTCGGCGAGCACTCTGGCCTCGATGCCGATGCCCGTGTCCTCGACGTCCATCTCGAGCGTGCGATCGAGCGGATCGAAGCGCAGCGCGATCTGCACGTGACCCGTCGCCGTGAACTTCACCGCATTGCCGATCAGGTTGAGGAGGATCTGGCGCAGCCGCACCGGATCGGAGATCAGCTTCTCGGGAACGCCCGGGTCGAGCGCGAGCTGCAGTGCAACTCCCTTCGAGTCCGCGCGCGGCCGCATCAGCTCCGCCACGTCCGCGATGATGCGCCGCGGCGAGCACGGCAGCTGTTCGATCTCGAGCCGGTTCGCCTCGATCTTCGAGAAATCGAGTATGTCGTTCAGGATCTCGAGCAGATAGGCGCCATTCCTGCGAATCGTGCGCAGGGCCTCGACTCGCTCCGCGGCGCTGGCCGGCGCGTCCGGCTCCTCCTCGAGCAGGATGTCCGTGAAGCCGAGGATCGCGGTCATCGGCGTGCGGATCTCGTGACTCATGTTCGCGAGAAACTCGGTCTTCGCGGCCGCAGCGCGCTCCGCCTTGCGGCGCGCGCGCTCGAGGTCGGAGTTCGCGCGCTCCAGCGCGCGCGCGTAGCCGCGCAAGCGCTGCTCCTCGCGGCGGCGCCGTTCGACATTGCGCAGCACCACGGTGCGGAGCCGTTCGCCCGCGAGCTCGAAGTCACCGATCGTCACGGCCACGTGTACGGTCTCGCCGTCCCCCGCGTTCGCCGCGAGTTCGATGTTCGCGCGCCGCCGGTACGACTCCGAGGCATCTCCCTCGCCGATCTCCGCGGCCGCGCGCTCGAGATCGGGCAAGAGCTGTGACAGCGCCGAGCGCGCGAGCCCGTGCGCGTCCAAACGGAACAGCTCACACGCGGCGCCGTTGTGGAATGCGACCGTGCCGTCCGAGCGCACGACCAGGATCGCGTCTTTCATCGACTCGAGGATCCCGCGGGCGAGCGCCTCACTCGCCTCGAGCGCCGCCGACGAGCGCATCTGGATCAGCTCGACGGCCGCGCGGTTCGCGCTGCTCTCCAAGAGCTCGCGGTCGCGCGCGGACGTGGGCAGCGCTCCGTCGTGCATCGCGGAGAGCACGCCGAGCAGCTGACCATCCGCGCCGCGGATCGCGACGCCGACATAACCGCGCACGCCGAGCTCCGCGAGCACGGTTCCCTTCGGGAACTGCACGCCGACATCGTCGCCAACGGCGCAGTATCCCGCCGCGGCGACGGCCGAGCACGGCGTCTCCGATAGGCGGTAGCGCGCGCCGCGCACGACGTGCGCGCCGTTCCAGAGCGCGAGACACTCGACCTCGTCGTCGCCCCGCATCATGCCCACGCACGCGAAGCGCGTGCCGAGCGCGCGCGCGAGACCGCGCACCAACGCGGAGAAGAACGACTCGCCGCTGGCGGACGCCGTCTGTTCGAGCAGTGCGCGCGCCCGCTGCTCGGCCTTGGTCGCCTTGGGGGTGCGCTGCTTCATTCGACCGACCTGGTTGCGTCTTCGGTCGGCGCGCGAGCGCGCTGAATGGCGGAGGGGGGACTCGAACCCTCGTTCGCGTACTTGGAGCCCGATGTCGCAGTGCGTCTGGTCCGATCAGGCCGGGATTTCCGAGCGAGGGCCTCACTCCAGAGGCTCGAAGCCAGTCCTTCCCCCGAGCCGCGGTAGCCGATCGGCGATCTCGACCCAGCTCGCACGCGAGTCGAAGAACATGTGGAGCTGTGGCTCGCGGTCGATCGGTCCATCCACCGTGCCGAGGGCAATGTCGACTCTGTCGGGGTAGCTCTCGTTTTCGCAAAAGAGGGAGGTACCGCAGCGCCCGCAGAATGAGCGGCTGCCATGCTCCGACGATTGATAGCGAACGACCGTGTCCGCGCCGCAGACCAGCGAGAACTGTGGACGCGGAACGGCGAGCCAGGTGACGTACCCAGCGCCGTGGTTCCGCCGGCACATCGAACAGTGACAGTGCACGCATGCTTGGCTCGGGAACTGGACCGAGAATCGGACGGCGCTGCAGAGGCAGCCACCCGACACTTCTTCCGGACCGCTCATGGTTCTACTCCGCACTCGAGGGTTCGATCGGTTGGGGCTTCGAAGGCAGCCGAGAGGACACGCCGGCCCTCGCCGTCTTCGCGACGATCTCACGCCACGAGCGCGCGAGCGCGGCCGCGGCCCGCTCGACATCGTCCTTCGTCGTGTTGCGCCCGAGGCTGAGACGCACTGATCCGACGGCGTCCGCCGGCGCGACTCCCATCGCGAGAATGACCGGCGACGCCGACTCACGCCCCTCATGGCATGCCGAGCCCGTCGAAGCGGCGACCTCGGTCGTCGCCGCGAGGAGCGCGAAGCCCGACACCTGCGGGAACCGCACGTTCAGCGTGTTTGGCAAGCGCAAGTTCGGATCACCGTTGAGCGCGAGCCCAGGGACTTCGGCTGCAAGCCGCCCCCAGAGCCGATCGCGAAGCGCAGTCACGCGCGGACGGACGGTCGCCAGATCGCGCGCCGCAATCTCACAGGCGACACCCAGCCCGACGATCGACGCGACGTTCTCGGTGCCGGCTCGCAAGCCCCGCTCGTGTTGTGCGCCGAGCATGAGAGGCGCGATCCGAATGGACCGCCGCACATACAGCGCTCCGACGCCCTTTGGGGCATAGAGCTTGTGTCCGGCGATCGAGAGAAGGTCGACGTCGAGGCCGCGCACGCTCACCGGGATCTTCCCGACCGACTGCGCCGCGTCGGTGTGAACGAGCGCGCCGGCATGACGAGCGAGCGCCGCGAGCTCGGCGACGGGCTGAACGACTCCAGTCTCATTGTTGGCGTGCATCACGGTCAGAAGCGTGGTGCGTGTCTCGAGCGCGCGGCGCACCCGATCGACGCTGATGCGACCGTACCGGTCTACACCGCATCGTGTAACCCGCCAACCCTTCGCCGCGAGCTCCGTGCAGGGTCGTTCCGTTGCCGGATGCTCGATCGTGGTCGCGATGATCTGTCCCCGCTCAGCGCTCGACCCCGCAACGCCCCGAATGGCGAGGTTGTTCGCTTCGGTGCCTCCAGAGGTAAATACGATTTCGTCCGGCTCGCAGCCGAGAGTTGCCGCAACCTGCTCGCGCGCCATCTCGACCGCCGCTCGAGCGCGTTGGCCGAAGCTGTGGCCGCTCGATGGATTTCCGAAGTGCTCCCGGAAGTACGGGAGCATCGCGTCGAGCACTTGCGGCAAGACGGGCGTCGTTGCGTTGTAGTCGAGGTAGATCGGAGCTTCGGGACTCACGCCGCGGGCTCCAGGCGGTTTGACGTGACGATCAAGCCGCTTCCGTACCTGCTTCGAGCCGCCAGCCGCGCGCGCGCCACTCGAGAACACCCTGCTCCATGCGCTGTGCGCGAAATCCCTTCTTGCGAAGCAGCTCCACGGCGTCGATCGCCATCACGCAGTACGGACCGCGGCAGTAGGCAACGATCTCGCGCTTCTTCGGGAGCTCGCGCAGGCGAGCCTCTAGCTCTGACATGGGGATCGAGCGCGCGCCCGGAATGTGAGCCGCGCGGTACTCCTCGGCGGGCCGCACGTCGAGCACGGTCACCTCGCCGTCTCGGACGCGGCGCAGGAGCTCGTCACCCCGAACAGCGTCCATCGCTCCGCGCCCGTCGAGGTAGAGGCGAGTGACTTGTTCGATCTCGGCCAAGCGCGACTCCGCGAGCCCGCGGAGCGCATGGAGGAACCGGCTGACTTCTGCGTCGGCCAGCCGGTACTCGACGCGCAGGCCGCGTCTCTCGGCTTCGACGAGGCGCGCCGCGCGCAGAATCTGGAGGTGCTGCGAGGTGTTCGCGACCGAGAACTCGGTCTCGTTGGCGAGCGCCTCGACCGTGCGGGGTCCTTGGCAAAGGAGGTCCAGCAGCTCGAGCCGCGCAGGGGCGGCGACCGCCTTGCCAATGCGCGCGAGCTCCGCGTAGATCCGGTCCTTGAACGCACGATGACCCGCCTTCATCTCGGCGAGTATTCAAGCGACTAATTGAATAGTCAAGCATTGTATTCAATATTGACTGACCAGGTCAGTTATCGTAGATTGAATCCATGGCACGACGGGTCCCCGACGATCGCTTCGACGAGCTGATCCAAGCCGCCAGCGGAGTCTTCCTCGAGCAGGGCTACCGCAGGACGCAGATGGCCGACGTGGCGGCGCGTTTGGGCATCGCGAAGGGAACGCTCTATCTCTATGTCGAGAGCAAAGAGGCTCTGTTCGACGCGGTTCTCCGGCATGCGGACGCGGACGAGCGAATTCCGCTTCCTGAAGATCGCCCGCTCCCGACACCGCCTCCCGGCGCGACGCTCGCGCTGATCGAGAAGCGCGTAGCAGAGAGCGCGTCTCTCCCCGCGCTCACGAGCGCGCTCGCGCGACGACGGGTCGTGAACGTGAAAGCCGAGCTCACCGAGATCGTGCGTGAGCTCTACCAGTTACTCGCGCGCCACCGCGTCGCGATCAAGCTCTTGGACCGCTGCGCGGCCGACTACCCTGAGCTCGCCGAAGTCTGGCACGGCAACGGACGAGGCGGAGCGGTCGCGCTGTTCGCGCGCTACCTGAACGATCGAATCCGCCGCGGCCGCCTGCGCGAGGTCCGCAACGTTCAAGCCACGGCGCGCACGGTCCTCGAGACGGTTGCCTTCTGGGCCGTGCACCACCACTGGGACCCGGCGCGCGAAGCGATCGACGACTCAGTGACTGAAGAGAGCGTCGTCGAGTTCGTAGTGCGCTCCCTGACCGGAGAGCAGCCCGCATGAGACACTCGTCGATCCTTGCCGCCGTCGTTCTCGCTCTCGTCGAGCTCCTCGCTCCGCACGCGGGCCGCGCGGGTGAAGCATCTGACGCGCCGGCGGACTGGCCCTTCACCGAAGGTGCCGCTGGCGGCGGGCGTTACTCACCGCTGCGCGACATCGATCGCACGAACGTCGGCGACCTCGAGATTGCTTGGACGTACCGTCACGGCGACTTCGGAGAAGGTCCCTTCCCCTTCCGCATCAACAAGGGAACCTCCTTCGAGTCGACACCGATCGTCATCGACAGACGGCTCATCTTCACGACGCCGTACAGCCGAGTGATCGCTCTCGATCCGGAGAGCGGTGCCGAGCTCTGGACGTTCGACCCAAAGATCGATCGATCGCGCTTCTACGCGAACATGATGATCAACCGGGGCGTCGCGTACTGGCGCTCGTCGAACGAGAGTGGGCACTGTAACCGGCGTGTCTTCCTCGCGACGCTCGACGCGCGCCTGATCGCGCTTGATGCGGTGAACGGGAAACCGTGCGCAGACTTTGGTGCTGCCGGGACGGTCGACCTGCTCGCCGACCTCGCGCCAGTCATCGACTCGTGGGAGTACAACGTGACTTCGCCGGGCACCGTCGTCGGCGACGTGATCATCGTCGGCTCCTCGATCGCAGACACGATCCGCCCCGCAGCGCCGCCGGGTGACGTGCGAGCGTTCGACGTTCACACGGGGAAGCGCGTCTGGACGTTTCACACGATTCCGCGGCCCGGTGAGCCCGGAGCCGAGACGTGGGGGGCCGAGACGAAGCGCACCGGCGCGGCGAATGTCTGGTCGACGATCACCGCGGATCTCGCGCGCGGCTGGGTGTTTCTTCCAGTCAGTACGCCCAGCCCGGATTTCGACGGCGTCGATCGACCGGGAGCCAATCTCTACTCGGACTCCGTCGTCGCGCTCGAGGCCGCAACGGGTCGGCGTGTGTGGAGCTACCAAACCGTTCACCACGATCTTTGGGACTACGACCTCGCCGCGCCGCCCGTCCTCGTCCGCGTCGTGCACGAGGGCCGGCCGATCGACGCCGTCGCCCAGGCCACGAAGACGGGATTCGTCTTTCTGCTCGACCGGGAGACGGGAACACCGCTCTTTCCCATCGAGGAACGCTCGGTCTCCGCGAGCGACGTCCCAGGTGAACATGCCTGGCCCACTCAGCCGATCCCGGCGAAGCCGCCGCCTCTCGTGCCGCAGCGACTCACCGAGAACGATCTCTACGCGCACAGCCCCGAGCATCTCCGTGCTTGTCGCGAGCAACTCGCGGCGCTGCGCAACGACGGGCTATTCACGCCTCCAAGCGTTCGGGGCTCCCTGCTCTACCCGTATACGGCAGGCGGAGCGAACTGGTCCGGCGCGGCGTTCGATCCAGATCACCGCGTCTTGGTCGTGCCGGTCAACAATCTCGCGCACATCGCGCAGCTCACTCCGCTTCCGGAGTCGAACCTGTCGAGTGACACGGCTCAGCCCCTGCGCGGCGGCCTCCGTGGCCTTTGGTTCCTGCTCACGGGGCGAGGCACCGGCCTGCGCTACTTCACCTCGCCGCGAACAGGACGAACCCTCTTCGCGCACGGCGGGGTTCCCTGTAACGCGCCGCCGTGGGGGCTTCTCGTGGCGGTGGATCTCGACTCGGGCGCGATCCGCTGGTCCGTGCCGACCGGCGTCGCCGAGGACGGGACACGGGGGCTAAGCGGATTCGGCCCACCGCTCGTCACGGCGGGCGGCCTCGTATTTCACGGAGGTACGCGAGAGTCGCTCTTCCGAGCCTACGATGTCGACAGCGGCGCGGTCCTGCGCACGCTCGACCTCCCAGCGGGTCTCCACGCCGGCCCAATCACGTACCGCACGAAGCCGGGCGGCAAGCAGTATCTCGTGATTGCTCCAGGCGGACACGTCGGGCTCGGCTCGGCGCTTGGCGACTACGTGATCGCCTACACGCTCCCGACGATGGCGCGGTGACGCCCATGCATGTCGGGAGAAACCACGATCGCACTACTGCGGAGGAACAAGCATGACCTGGAAGCATTTCTTGCCGCTCATCGGCTTCGTACTACCCACAGCCGCCATCGGATTCGGTGTCGTCATCCCTCGCAGCTGCATCGCGGGCATCAACGAGCTCACCATCGGCTTTGCGAGCGCGATCGTCGCAGCGTGCGTGACCTACGTGCTCGGGCTGCGTCAAGCCTTGCGTCTGGCGAGCGGCGTCGCTGACGGAGACTCGTCGGCCGACGGCGGCAGGCAACAACGGGCGCCGCTGCCGTGAGGAGGCCGACATACATCGCCCGACAGTCCGCCAAACCTTCCGGAGCGATCGGACGCGTGATTGCCTGGATCATGGCCCGCGAGACAGCGGAGCTGAATGAACAAGCGATCGGGCTACTCGCCGTGAAGCCTTCCGACTCGGTGCTCGAGGTCGGATTCGGCCATGGATATGCCGTAGAGCGCATCGCCGCTGCGGCTCCCCAGTGCCGTGTCACGGGGATCGATCACTCGGAGGCGATGACTCAGCTGGCGACTCGTCGCATTCGACGTGCGGGAGCCGCAGGGCGCGTAGAGCTTCGCACCGGAGACTGCGCGGCGTTGCCGTTCGCCGAGCATCGGTTCGACAAGGCACTGTCGGTCCACACGATTTACTTTTGGATCGACCCGTTGGCGTGCTTGCGCGAAGTCCGTCGCGTTCTCCGTCCTGGCGCTCACTTCGTCCTCGGATTCACCGGCCGAGGCAGCTCGCTCAGTGACCGCTTTCCAGCCGAGGTGTACACCTTCTACGACGACGATCAGGTCCGCGGCCTGTTGGCAGACGCCGGCTTCGACTCAGTGGAGCTCACGCGAGTCGGTGAAGCCGTCTTGGCTGTCGCGAGCGTTTCCAACCAGCGGACCAGATAGAAGCGCCGTATGCCGGGGGAGGGACTCGAACCCTCACGCCTTTTGGGCACGCAATTTTGAGCCGAAGGCACGGCATGCCGCGCTGAGCCCGGAGACGGAGTTTCGCGTACTTGGAGCCCATGTCGCAGTGCGTCTAGTCCGATGGGCCCGTGCTACTGCCGACTACCACGGGCAACGCGAGCGACGCACGGAGGCGGGCATCGCCTCCGCGGCGACAGAGCGATGTCACGACCTGCGCGCCTTCTTGGCGGCCTCGATCGCGGTCGCGGCCGCTCGTGCGAGCGTGGGGATCGCCTCGTCGGGAAACGGGAATACTGCGCTGACGTTGATCTCGCACAGAACATGAGTGTCCGCGCCCGCCTTGGTCTTCGGCCCGTACAGGAAGTCCGCGTCCCAGATCGCGGGCAAGCGATCGGTCGAGATGTCGAGGAGCTTCTGCATCCCCGGAATCCAATCGGACTCCAGAGAATTTCGCAGAGCCTGGAACGCCGCCGACGACGCACCGTGCATGATGCGCGGCCCCGGCAGCGCAGCGGAAGAGTCGAGACCCTCGGGAGGCGGCGGCAACAGCGCCTTGATGAGCTGATGCCCGAAGCCGACGACTTCGCCGTGCACCATGTAGCAGCGAATCATTCCCTCCCCGAGGCGTTCCTGGAACGGCTGATCGATCATCCGACCGCCGCCTTCGAAGTGCTTCTCGAGCCGGCGCATGAACTCACCGAGAGACATTTCTGTCGGGGCACTACCAGCGCGCGCGTGCTGCGTGTGAACGAAGGCGTCAGCGCCGAGAGTGACCGCCTCGGTCGCGCCCGCGGGCGGCTCTCGCAGCGCGACCCTGTACACGCCGATGCCTCCGTTGCCGCGATACTGCTTGAGGACGCGCGTCGCACCAGACACAAGACGCCGCGGGAGCTCTCCGCATAGCTGCTGCACGGTCTCGTACAGGTGACAGTCCGAGCCCCAACCGAGGCTCTTCGTTCGAACCAATACTTCCTTGGTGCCCATCTGGAGGATCACGTCCGGGTGCGCGCTCACCCAGATCCCATGACTCGACACCTCTCGTAACAGGGGATCGAGCTTAGAGCGGTCCCCACCCTCGGCGATTGGGTCGACCCACACGAGCACGCCGTCTGCGCGCACCAGCTGATTGCGCACGTCGTCGACCATCTCGTCGAGATAGACCGCTGGCTCCGCAACGAGGCCGACGTTCGCCATCGCCTCGAAGAGAGGGCTGAGACGGCCCGCCGCCCCCGCACCGGCTTGTCGCGCCTCCCGGCTCCCGCGCCACACGAGCGCGATCGTTCCAATGCGGTCTACGGGCATCGCACCCTCCAAGACTTCACTATCCGGCGTGGATACAGCTGTTATATGCCATTTTGGCTTGATCCATCGGCCTTTCGGATCGGCACGGGCGTCCTCGCGGTCCCTCCACAGCGAGAGCCCGACATCGACTCCTGTTCACGAACCGCCTCCAACTCGGGTTCTACGGCCCGCTCGCGCGCAGACAAACTTCGGCTGCCGGTAGCGTTCGAAGAAACGGATGTATCATGTTCGCGTGCAATCGCTCCCCCTGGCAGAACCCACGGACCGCGCCCCCGCCGCTCCGCCACGGTGGCTGCTGCTCATCCACCAGATTCCGCCGAAACCCAGCTATCTCCGCGTGAAGATCTGGCGGCGCCTCCAGCGGCTGGGAGCCGTCCCGATCAAGAACTCCGTGTACGTCCTGCCGCGGAGCGACCAAACTCAGGAGGACTTCGAGTGGGTCCGCGGCGAGATCACGTCGGGCGGCGGCGACGCATCGATCTGCGAGGCACGCTTCGTCGACGGACTCCCGGACGAGGAGATCGAGGCCAGCTTCAACGCTGCGCGCGATGCTGACTACAGAGCAATCGCACAGAAGGCGACGCGCCTCGACAGGCGAACGCTCGCTCCCTTCTCAGGTGAGACGCGCCGGGTCGAGGCAGAGGCGGAGCTCAGGCGGCTGCGCAAGCGCTTCGACGAGGTCGCGGCGCTCGACTTCTTCGCGGCTGCCCAAGGCGGCCCGGTCGACGGGGTCCTCAATCGGATCGCCGCGCGCGTTCGCCGCGAGGAGAAGGACACCGGCGGAGTCGACGACAACGCGACTCCGCTCGGCGAACTTCGTGCTCGCACCTGGGTCACTCGCCGCGGCCTTCACGTCGACCGTCTCGCGAGCGCGTGGCTGATTCGGCGCTTCATCGATCCTGAAGCCACGTTCAAGTTCGTCACTGCGAAGGGCTACGTGCACGCGCCCGGCGAGATCCGCTTCGACATGTTCGACGCGGAGTTCACGCACGAGGGCGATCGCTGCACATTCGAGGTCCTGCTCGAGCGGCTGGAGCTCGGCGATCCAGCTCTACTTGCGCTCGCCGAGATCGTTCACGACATCGACCTCAAGGACGAGAAGTTCATGCGCCCGGAGGTCGGCGGAATCGAGTCACTCATCAACGGGATCGCAATGGCGCACAAAGACGACGCGGAGCGCCTTGCGCGCGGCGAGGCCGTCTTCGCGGATCTCTACGCCTACTTCCGTCGGAAGACGGAGCGCGACCGGAGGGAAAAGCGATGACCCATAGTGGCGCGAGGAGAGTCACGAAAATGCTGAAGCACGTTCTCGCATCGCTTTGCGCAACCTTAGTGGCAGCTGCCGCAGGGGCCGCGGAGCCGAAGGCGCCCTTCGATACTGCCAGGATCGAGGAGCTCACTGGCGCGAAGGGCTCGTTCAACGAGAAGGAGGGCGTATTCAAGGTCGCGGTGCCCCGCAGCGACCTCTCAGTCGTGGTCGCAGGTGTGAGACTCACTCCTCCCATGGGACTCACTTCCTGGGCAGCGTTCAAGAAGGTCGGGAAACACACTGTAGTCATGGGGGACACCGTTCTGCTCGAGGACCAGGTGAATCCCGTGATGAGCGTCGCGCTCGACAACGGTCTCGAGGTGACGGCGCTGCACAATCACTTCTTTTGGGACAGCCCGAAGGTGATCTTCATGCACATCGGTGGGATGGGAGATGAGAACCAACTCGCCGCCGCCGTGGGCAAGGTCTTCGGGAAGATCGCGGAGACCAGTGGCGGCAAGGGTGAAGTCCCGAACGCCGACATTGATCCGGCCAAGAGTACGCTCGACCCAAAGAAGATCGACGCGGTCCTCAGCGTTAGCGGAGAGCTCAAGAACGGCGTCTACAAAGTGACCATCGGCCGCGAGACCAAGATGCACGGCCAGACCATGGGGAACAACATGGGCGTGAACACATGGGCGGCGTTCGCCGGCTCGGATGAGAAGGCCGTCGTCGACGGTGACTTTGCGATGCTCGAGTCAGAGCTGCAGGGTGTGCTCAAGACGCTGCGCGCCGCTGGCATCAACGTCGTCGCGATTCACATGCACATGGCGGGCGAGAACCCGCGCATCCTGTTTCTTCACTTCTGGGGAATCGGCGGGACCGAGCCCCTGGCGAAAGGCATCAAGGCAGCGCTCGACACACAGCGTCGATAGCGCGCATGCAGCTCGCTGGCCCGGATGCGCGGCGCCCCAGCGAGCGTCCACTTCTTCGCCGCGAGAGGACAGACAGATGAGGTCAGCGGTCATCGCTCTGACGGTACTGATGAGTGCCGCGACGGCGTACTCCCAGGAGAGTGACGCGCACGAGAAGGCGGATGCAGCGGAGGCAGCCAAGAACGCTCCGGCCCTCGCTGCAGCCATGAAGGAAGCGAAGGTCTCCCTTGCGGGCGGCCTGAGGGCAAGCCAGAAGGAGGGAACGCCTATCTCTGGGAAGTTCGAGGTCGAGGACGGCAAGCTGCAACTCTCCGTCTACACCATGAAGGCCGACAAGTTCTTCGAAGTCATCGTCGACCACAAGACGGGCAACGTCGTGAAGACCGAACCAGTCACCGGCGGCGATGACTTGGCTGCGGCGAAGAAGCAGGCCGAAGCGATGGCGAAAACCAAGCGCTCGCTGCGCGATGTGGTCGCGAAGGCCGAGAAGGCGAACGCGGGTTACAAGGCCGTGAGCGTCGCGGCAGAGATCGAGAACGGCGCCGCAATCGCTGAAGTGGCGATGCTCAAGGGGACCGAGTCGAAGCAGGTCGAGGAGAAGCTCTGACGAGGCACGGCCGCCGCTCGGCGGCCGTCGCTACGCGTGCGCACTCAAGAACGCGCAAGAAGGAGTGACTCGTGGCGGACTCAGTGGCGGGGGCAGCGAGCGAGAGACCCGCATCGGCCGAAGAGCTCGCTCCCTGCACGTTGCGGGAGCTGCTCCTCTATTTCCTTCGCCTGGGGACCTTCGGCTTCGGCGGGCCGATCCCGCTCATCGGCTACATGCAGCGCGACCTCGTGGAGGAGCGCCACTGGATCTCGCGCAAGGACTACGTCGAGGGGCTTGCGCTAGCGCAACTGGCGCCCGGCCCGCTGGCGGCGCAGCTCGCTATCTATCTGGGCTGGGTGCGCGGCGGCACGCTCGGCGCCACCCTCGTCTCGATTGCCTTCGTCGCGCCGTCGTTCTTGATGGTGCTCGTCCTATCGGCGCTCTACCTGCGCTTCGGCGGCCTCCCTTGGATGCAGGGCGCCTTCTATGGAATCGGCGCTGCGGTGATCGCGATCGTCGCGCGCAGCGCCTACAAGCTCGCGCGCACGACTCTCGGCAAGGATCTCCTGCTCGCGGGGCTTTTCGCAGTGAGTGCGCTCGTCACCGCATGGACTGAGTCGGAGGTGATCTGGGTGTTCCTCCTCTCCGGCGTCGTGGCGCTCGCCGTGAAGGTGCCGCCGCGCTGGCTCTGGCGCTCTACCGCGTCGCTCGTGCTCTGCCCCTGGCTGGTGACTGGCCTCCATGGAGCGGCCCCCAAGAGTCTCTGGACGATCTTCTGGTACTTCGCCGAGGCCGGTGCGTTCGTCTTCGGAAGCGGCCTCGCGATCGTCCCGTTCCTCCACGGTGGAGTCGTCGGCCACTATCAGTGGCTGAACGAGCGCCAGTTCCTCGACGCCGTCGCCGTCGCGATGATCACGCCCGGACCGGTGGTGATCACGGTCGCGTTCATCGGCTATCTCGTGGCCGGGCCGGTCGGCGCCGTATTCGCGGCCCTGGGCGTCTTTCTCCCCTGCTACTTGCTCGTGATTCTCCCCGCGAGATACTTCCGCCGTGCCGTGGCCGATGTGCGGGTCAAGGCATTCGTCGATGGGGTCACCGCCGCCGCGGCCGGCGCGATCGCCGGCGCGGCGTTCGTGCTCGGCCGGCGCGCGATCGTCGACCTCCCGACGGTCGCCATCGGCGCCCTGACGTTGCTCGTTCTCATCAGAATGAAGAGGGCTCCCGAGCCGGTTCTCATCGTGGCGGCCGGAGTGGTCGGGCTCGTGATCAAGACCTTGATGAGCCCGGTGTGAGTGAAGTGCGCGTGCTCGCGACGAGGAAGAGGCCGAGATGCATCAGAATGATCACGGCTCGAGTTGTGATCGCGTCTCTTCTCACTCTTTTTCCCGTCCTTGTCAGATCCATCCGAGCCGCCGAACCCGCTGCGCCGTTGGTGCTGGAGAAGACGATCACGCTCCCGGATGTTGCCGGGCGGATCGACCATTTGAGCATCGACCTCGGCCGCAAGCATCTCCTCGTGGCGGAGCTCGGCAATGGCACAATCGATGTGGTCGACCTCGAAAGAGGCAAGCCGATCGCTCGGATCTCCGGGCTCAAGGAGCCGCAAGGTGTCGCCTACGTTCCATCATCAGATCGGATCGTGGTCACCGGCGGGGGGGACGGCATAGTCCGTGTGCTTCGCGCGGGAGACCTGTCACCCGCCGGCGAGATCGCGCTGGAGAGTGACGCTGACAACATCCGGGTCGACCCGCGCACCGGTCATGTCATCGTCGGCTATGGCGGCGGGGGGCTCGCCATCATCGACCCCGTACCGCCGTCCAAGCTCGCCGACCTCAAGCTCGCCGCTCATCCGGAGGGCTTCCAGCTCGAGCCCAAGACCGAGCGTATCTTTGTGAACCTGCCGAGTGCGCGACAGATCGCGGTCGCAGACCTTGGATCTGGACGGCAGACCGGAACCTGGGTCGTCCCGAATCTTGAATCCAACTTCCCGCTCGCGATCGACGAGAGCGGGTCGCTGGTCGCAGTCGTGTTTCGGAATCCCGCGAGGCTCGTCCTCATGGACACGAAGTCCGGCAAGGTTGCGGCAAGCCTTCCCAGCTGCAGCGACGCCGACGACGCCTTCTTCGACGCCAAACGCAGCCGGATCTACGTTAGCTGCGGCGAGGGGGCCGTAGATGTATTCCAGAGTGACTCGACCAGCACGCGTCTGCTGGCGAGCATCAGCACTTCGGCCGGCGGTCGTACGTCGCTCTTCGTTCCGGAGCTCGACCGACTATTCGTGGCTGTTCGCGCGAGTCCATTCCACTCCGAGGCCTCCATCCTGGTGTTCCGCCCTGCGCCGTAGTTCGGCCGCACGAAGAGAACAAGCGCCGTACCGAGAGAAGCGACGTGCGTCCCTTCCTCCGCGGGCTTCGTGGCATCACTCTGCCCGGGCGCTCGACGCGCCTCATTAATCAGAATTCCACCTCGAGCGCGGCTCGAGCGAAGTCCTCCTCATTTCGAGCGACGCCGATGGAGTACCCGACCTTCAGCGTGATGTCTCGCGGGAACGCGAACCAGAGCTGCGGAACGATCGACCCTGCGTGGCGCCGGATGTCGTATTGGGCCTCGGAGCCGATCCGAACCAGCTGAGTCCAATTGAAACGAACGCCAAGCGCGGCCAGGAATGCGGGAGAACCAGATTGGAGGGGGATCTCGTCTGACAGGTTCAGCGTGAAGTTCAGCTTCTCCCCGAAGTCGCGCGAGAGAATCACGCGGGGCTCGAGTGCGAAGGTCGTCGATCCGTCCTGTTCGCGTGACCAGTTGACCTCGCCCGAGATCGCGATGTCGACGGGCAGATCACCCTCGTCGAGGAATCGGTAGCGTGACTCGACGCGGGCCGATTCGAGGTTGGTCCCGTCCCCGTCTTCCGACTCGATCGACGCCCGACTGTCGATCATCCATCGATCCGAGATCCCCCACTCGAGCGCCACGTTGTGCCGAACGAAGTCCTTCGCCGGGGTGGGTCGGAAGCCGAAGTCGAGCCAATACTCCGCCTCCAGCTCGCCTTGTTCCAAGGTGAGATAGACGAGTGTCTCGTCGAGATAGTCGTCGCGATGGGCGCTCGCCGGCGGAGCGTTGAGCAACTGAATGACTGCAGCCGCAAGCGCGAAAAGTGCATGCCGAGGCAGACTGGCTCCCGCTGATGTGCTCCGCAGCCCCGATCGCATCCGCGTACCGGCGCGGCTGCGCGGGGCGGCGCGAGCGAACTGCCGTGGCCCGATGCTGACACGTGACGGGCGTGTTCACGCAAGTCGGGCTTCAACTGTTGTCACCATTCCCATCCGGTCGCCGTATCAGGACCGAGGTGATCGTTGAGACGATCGCGGCAAGGGCCAGAGCTGCGACCGCATTCGGGCGGGCGACGCTTCGCATCGCCGCCCGACGCCGGAGCGTTA
Organism: bacterium; assembly: GCA_041498295.1. Classification (GTDB taxonomy): domain Bacteria; phylum Myxococcota_A; class UBA9160; order SZUA-336; family SZUA-336; genus VGRW01. The sequence goes on from JBGQIB010000008.1 coordinate 15,337, forward strand.
GTACGGCTATCCAGGCCGTTCGCACTCGTGGTGTGCCTCACCCTCGCCGGATCGTCGTCCGCGCAAGAGGGCGCGGCACCGCTCGAGCTGGCAGCGGCGCTCGCCTCGGCGCGTGCTGACAATCCCGCGATCCGAGCGGCCGAGGCTCGAGTCGCCGCTATGGAGCAGCGCCCGAGTCAGGAAGGGGCGCTCCCGGACCCGATGCTCGGCCTCCGCTACCACAACGAGAGTTTCGATCGGCTCACGCTCGGAGAGTCCGAGTTCTCCTACGTCGAGCTCTCGGTGGAGCAGGAGGTGCCGTTTCCCGGGAAGCTCGGGCTCCGGCAGCTCATCGCATCGCGTGAGGCCGAGCGCGAGAGCGCGATGCGGGACGCGACCATCCTCATGGTCCTTGCAGACACCGCCTCGCGCTACCACGAGCTCGCGCTGACCGACCGGACGACCGAGCTCTTGAACCAGAGCCGCGGGGTGCTGGAGCTCATCGTGCGTCAGGCAGCGGCGCGCTATGGAGTCGGTGAAGCGGCGCAGCAGGATGTGCTGCGCGCCTCGCTCGAGCGCTCCGCGCTCGAGGAGCGAGTAACGATGCTCGAGCAGAAGCGCGCCGCCGCCGAGGCCGCGCTGAACGCTCTGCTCGGTCGCCCTCCCGCCTCGTCGATCGCAGGCCCCTTCGTCTTCACGCCGCCCGCGTCGCTCGAGCCGCTCGACGAGCTCGAGCGCCGCCTGCGCGATCGGGCGCCAGATCTGCGGGCGGCGCAGGAGGAAGTGCAGCGCAGCGACGCCGCGCTGGGCCTAGCGGAGCGCGGCTACTTTCCGGACTTCTCGCTGATGGGCGCGTACATGAACAAGGACGGGCTCGTGCCCGAGTGGGAGCTCGGCGTTCGACTCACTGTGCCGCTCTACTTCTGGCAGCGGCAGCGCGCCGCCGTCACGGAGCAGCGCCAGACGAAGCGCGCCGCCGAGCACGCGCGCGACGGAGAGCGCCTCCAGCTCGAGGCGCGGCTGCGCGAGCTCCATGCGATGGCCGCGACTTCGGGACGACTCGTCGATCTGTATGACAACGCGCTGATTCCTGAGGCAACGCGTACGCTCGAGTCAGCGCGCGCCTCCTACGAGGTCGGGCGCGTGGATCTCCTGACGACGCTGAGTGCATTCACCGCGCTGCTCGAGTATCGGATTCGAGCGGCGGAAGAGCAGACGAACATCAAGCGCGCGCGCGCGGAGATAGGTCCGCTGATCGGCGAGACACCGCTGGGCGAGTCGCTGGGCTCGGCGCCATGAACCGGCGCGTTCGCGTCGTGGCGAGCGTCGTTGGGCTCTGCGTCGCCGCGTGCGGGCGGAACGGGAGCGAGCCGGCGCACCCCGCTGGCCACGCGGCGCACGAGAAGGAGAGTGCGCCTACCGGCGCGCCGTCGCAGGTGCCCCCCGATCGCGTCGAGGTCGCCGTGCCGTTCGAGCGCCGCCAGATGCTCGGGGTTCGCACAGCGCCGGTCGAGCGTCGGGCGCTCGTCCATGAAATCCGCACGGTGGGGCTAGTCGGAACGGACGAGCGACGCGTGCGGAAGGTGCAGAGCAAGGTCTCCGGGTGGGTCGAGTCACTCTCATTGAGCTTCACGGGCGAGTTCGTGAAAGCCGGTGCGCCGATTCTCTCCGTGTACAGTCCGGAACTCGTCGCGAGTCAGCGCGAGTATCTGCTCGCGCTCGAGGCCGCGCCGCAGAGTCGAGACGCCGGAGAGGCGGCCAGAGGTTTCCAGGAGAGCGCGCTTCTGCGTGACTCGGCGCGGAATCGCCTGTTGCGCTGGGACCTGACGCCGGCACAGGTGGAGAAGCTCGAGCGCTCGCGCCAGGTCGAGCGGGCGGTCACGCTGCACGCGCCGATCGGCGGCTTCGTCACCTTCAAGCCCGTGTACCAAGGCATGTACATCACGCCCGAGATGGAGCTCTACACGATCGCGGATCTGAGCCAGGTCTGGATCTGGGCGGACCTGACCGAGGAGGAGAGCTCGCTCGTCGACGTCGGCATGCACGCGAAAATCGAGCTCGCATCGCAACCGGGGGCGCCGCTCGAGGCCGTCGTGCGCTTCGTGAGTCCCGTGCTCGACGCGTCTACGCGCACAGTGCGGGTACGCTTCGACGCTCCGAACCCGGCCGGAGTGCTGAAGCCCGGGATGTACGCGACGGTGCGGCTCGAAAAGCCGCTCGGTGAAGTCGTCGCGCTCCCCGACGAGGCCATCATCGACACAGGCCAGCGCAAGGTCGTCTTCGTCGAGCTCGAGCCGGGCCGCTACCAGCCGCGCGCGGTCGAGCTCGGGCGGCGCGGCGGCGGCGCCGTGGAAGTGCTCTCTGGCCTTGCGCCGGGCGAGCGTGTCGTCGTGAGCGCGCAGTTCCTGCTCGACTCGGAGAGCCGCCTGCGCGCCGCGGGCGGCGGCTCGCCGACGCACGGAGCGCACTAGCGACATGCTCGAGCGCGTGATCGAGTTCTGCGCTCGCCGCCGCACGCTGGTGTTCCTGGCGGTGGGGCTCCTCACAGCCTGGGGAATCGCAGCGCTGCGGACGACTCCTCTCGACGCCCTCCCCGACCTGTCAGACACGCAGGTCATCATCTTCACTGAGTGGATGGGCCGGAGCCCGAATCTCGTCGAGGACCAGATCACCTATCCGATCGTAACCACATTCCTCGCCGCGCCGAAGGTGAAGCTCGTGCGTGGCTTCACGATGTTCGGGATGTCGTTCGTCTACGTCGTGTTCGACGACGGCACGGATATCTATTGGGCGCGCAGCCGTGTTCTCGAGTATCTCGTGAAGCTCCAAGGGAAGCTTCCGCCAGGAGTCGCCCCGCAGATCGGACCGGACGCGACCGGCGCGGGGTGGGTCTTCGAGTACGCGCTCGTCGACGACACGCGGACGAGTGACCTGCAGCAGCTGCGCAGCTTTCAAGACTGGTCTCTGCGCTACTGGCTCTCGTCCGTGCCGGGCGTCGCGGAGATCGCGAGCATCGGCGGCTACGACAAGCAGTACCAGATCGAGCTCGATCCGGTGCATTTGCAGGCGCTGAACCTGTCGATCGGCGACATCGCGACAGCAGTCCGGATGTCGAACGGCGACGTCGGCGGGCGCGTGATCGAGCTTGCAGAGCACGAGTATGTCATTCGCGGACGAGGCTACGTGCGGGGCCGCGAGGATCTCGCGAAGATCGCGGTCGCGACGAATGAGTCCGGCACTCCCGTCCTGCTGGGAGACATCGCGCGCATCCAGGTGGGCGGCAACATCCGGCGCGGGCTCGCGGAGCTCGACGGCGACGGCGAGGTCGTGGGCGGCATCGTGGTGATGCGCTTCGGCGAGAACGCGCTCGGCGTGATCGATCGAGTGAAGGCGAAGCTCGCGGAGATGCAGCCCGCGTTCCCACCGGGTGTGCGCGTCGTGACGACCTACGATCGATCGGATCTCATCCGCGCGTCGGTGCAGACTCTCTCCGATAGTCTCGTGCAGGTGATGGCGATCGTCTGCCTCACCGTCGTCGTCTTCTTGTTTCATGTGCGCTCGGCGCTCGTGCCCGCGATCACGCTCCCGATTGCCGTCGTGATCTCGTTCATCCCGATGTCCTACATGGGTCTCACGACCAACATCATGTCACTCGCGGGCATCATCATCGCGATCGGCGACATGGTCGACGGCGCCGTGGTGCTTGTAGAGAACGCGCACAAGAAGATCGAGCAGGCCGGACCAGACGCGGACCGCACCGAGGTCGTGATCTCCGCCGCGAAGGAGCTCGGTCCGCCGATCTTCGCCTCGCTGCTCGTGATTGCGATCGCCTTCCTGCCGGTGTTCACGCTCGAGGCCCAGGAGGGCCGGCTCTTCAAGCCGCTGGCCTACACCAAGACGCTGGCGATGACGTTCGCGTCGCTGCTCTCGGTCACGCTCGTTCCCGCTCTGATGGTGGTTTTCATTCGCGGGCGCATCCGCTCCGAGCGCGAGAATCCCGTGAACCGCTTCTGTGTAGATGCGTACCGGCCGATGCTTCGCTTCTGTCTGCGGCATCGGCGCAGGCTAGTACTCGCCGTCATCGCTGCGATCGCAGTGACTGCCGTCCCGTTCGCTCGGCTCGGCTCCGAGTTCATGCCGCCGCTCTACGAGGGCAGCCTCCTGTTCATGCCGATCACGGTCCCGGGTATCTCCATCGAGGAAGCAAAGCGGCTACTGCAGGAGCAGGACCGCCGCTTGAAGGCGTTTCCCGAAGTGGCCTCCGTCTTCGGCAAGGTGGGTCGCGCAGAGACTCCGACCGATCCCGCACCGCTCTCGATGGTGGAGACGGTGATCACCCTCGAGCCGCGAGAGAAGTGGCGACCGGGCATGACGATCGAGCGACTCATCCGGGAGATGGACGAGGCCGTCGCGAGCCCGGGCGTGCAGAACGCGTGGACGATGCCGATCAAGGCCCGGGTCGACATGCTCTCGACGGGGATCCGTACACCGATCGGTGTGAAGATCTTCGGACCGGACCTCGCGGAGATCGCGCGGATCGGCGAATCACTCGAGCGGATTCTGCGCGACGTGCCCGACACGCGCTCGGTCTACGCGGAGCGAGAGCTCGGCGGCTTCTTCGTCGACTTCATCCCCGATCGCGACGCGATCGCCCGTTACGGTCTGCGCCTGATGGACGTGATGGACGTGGTCGAGACCGCGATCGGCGGCCTCGACGTCGACACGACGATCGAGGGGCGCGAGCGCTACCACATCAACGTCCGCTATCCGCGCGAGCTGCGCGACAGCCCAGAGGATCTCGCGCGTGTGCTCGTGCCCGTGCCGTTCCAGCGCGCGCAGACGGCCGGAGCACGAACGGAAGAGATGGCAATGGCGCCCGAAGCCGGGATGCCGGCGGCCGGCGCGCGGATGGCGTACGTGCGGCTCGGCCAGCTCGGAAGGATCGAGGCCACCATGGGCGCGCCGATGATCAAGGATGAGGGTGGCCAGCTCGCGGGCTGGGTCTACGTAGATACGGCGCGCTCCGACCTCGGCGGCTACGTCGCCGACGCAAAGACGGCCGTCGCGCGCGAGCTCATGCTGCCGCCCGGTTACTTCTTGAAGTGGACGGGACAGTACGAGTTCATCGAGCGCGTGAAGGCGCGCATGCGCATCGTCATCCCGATCACGGTCGGAATCATACTCGCCATTCTGGTCGTCAACTTCGGAGGACTCACACAGGCGCTGCTCGTTCTCTTCTCTGTCCCGTGCGCAGCGATGGGCTCGGTTTGGCTGCTCTGGGCGCTCGGCTTCAATCTCTCGATCGCCGTTTGGGTGGGAATGATCGGCCTGCTCGGCGTCGCCGCCGAGACTGCTTCGATCATGGTGATCTACCTCGACGAGGGGTATCGGCGCTGGAAGAACGAGGGGCGCCTGCGCTCCACGGAAGACCTGATCGCGATGGCGATGGAGTCGGCGGGGCAGCGTGTGCGACCGCTCTTGATGGCCGTCGCGATGAACATCTTCGGCCTGATCCCCGTGATGTTCGCGAACGGCGCCGGGTCCGACATCGCCAAACGCATCGCCGCCCCGCTTTGGGGCGGGCTGATCTCGCTGACGCTGCTCACGCTCGCGGTGATTCCCGCCCTCTACGTCATCTGGCGCGAGCGCGAGCTGCGATCCACGCCGCCATGACGATTCCTTGGCACGCCCGCTCGGCGGCCGAAGCAGCGGCAGAGCTGGGCACCGACGCGCGGCTCGGACTCACTCGCGCGGAGGCCGCACGCCGACTCGCGGCCGACGGTCCGAACGAGATCCGCCGCGAAGAGGGGCGCTCGGCACTCACGATCCTCGCGCAGCAATTCGCAAGCCTCGTGATCTGGGTGCTCATCGGAGCGGCGCTGGTCTCACTCGCCCTGGGCGAGGTCGTCGACGGAAGCGCGATCCTCGCGATCATCGTCCTGAACGGGCTGATCGGTTTCGCGCAGGAATACCGCTCGGAACGGGCGGTTGCGGCGCTGGCGCGCCTCTCGGCTCCGGCGGCGCGCGTCGTGCGCGACGGAGCGTCCGTGCTCGTTCCCGCTCGAGAGGTCGTCCGCGGTGACATCGTCGTGCTCGACGCAGGCGACCTCGTGGCAGCGGACGCGCGCCTGATCGAGGCCGCATCCCTGCGCGCGAACGAGGCGTCGCTCACAGGCGAGTCCGAGCCCGTCGAGAAGAACCCCGCGGTGCTCGAGCCGACCACGCCGCTCGCGGATCGGCGCAACTCGGTGTTCCTCGGGACGAGCATCGCCAACGGATCGGGGCGCGCGGTCGTGACTGCGACCGGAATGCAGACCGAGGTGGGCGGGATCGCAAAGCTCCTCGAGACGGCGACGAGAGCCGAGACCCCTCTGCAACGTCGCCTCGATCACGTCGCTCGGCGCCTCGTCTGGGCGAGCCTCGCGATCGTCGTGCTTGTGTTCGCGCTCGGTCTCGCCCGCGGGCTCGCGCCGTTCGAGCTCTTGATGACCGGCGTGAGTCTCGCTGTCGCGGCGATCCCCGAAGGCCTGCCCGCGGTGGTCACGCTCGCGCTGGCGCTCGGCGTCGAACGCATGGTGCGCCGCAACGCGCTCGTGCGCCGCCTCTCCGCGGTCGAGACACTCGGCTCCACTGAGGTCATCTGCACGGACAAGACCGGCACTCTCACCGTCGGAGCGATGACGGTGCGCAAGCTCGTCGCTGCCGGCGAGTTGTTCCGCGTGACTGGCGAAGGCCATGCGACGTCAGGGGCAATCCTCTTCGATGGACCGTCGGAGCCCAATACGGCGCGCGCAGGCCTCGAGGCGCTCCTCTGGGCGGCCGCGGCCTGCAACGATGCGGAGCTCGTGCCGCGGGGCGCCGAGACCGAGACGGTCGGCGACCCGACCGAGGCCGCGCTGCTCGTCGCGGCCGCGAAGATCGGCATCCTGCGCAGAGACATCGAGCGCGACTCACCCAGGCTCGCGACGCTTCCGTTCGATTCCGACCGCAAGCGCATGACGGTCGTGCGCCGGCGCGGAGACGCGCCGATCGCAGCGGTGAAGGGCGCGCCCGAGGTCGTGCTCGAGCGCTGCACGCACGTGCGAACGGCGAAGGGAACGGAGCCGCTCGACGAAGCGAGGCGTGCGAGAATCCGCGAGTGCGTCGCGCTGCTGGCGAGAGACGCGCTGCGCGTACTCGCCTTCGCCGACCGTCGGCTGGACCAGTTCCCGTCGGATGCGGAAGTCGAGAGCGAGTTGACGTTTCTCGGCCTCACCGGACTTCAAGACCCTCCGCGCAGCGATGCCCGCGACGCCGTCGCGCGCTGCCAGCGCGCCGGAATTCGGACCGTGATGATCACGGGAGATCACCCGGACACCGCGCGCGCGATCGCCGCGGAGCTGGGCGTCCTCGGGGTCGGCGACGAACTCGTGCTCGGGTCGGAGCTCGAGAAGCTCGACGACGAGTCACTCGCAGATCGCGTTCAACGCATTTCGGTGTATGCTCGGGTCACCGCCGCGCACAAGCTTCGCATCGTGCGCGCCTGGAAAGCACGCGGCGCCGTCGTCGCAATGACCGGTGACGGAGTGAACGACGCGCCCGCGCTTCGCGAAGCCTCGATCGGCATCGCGATGGGGCGAACCGGCACCGAAGTGGCGAAGGAAGCTGCGGACATGGTGATCACCGACGACAAATTCTCCTCGATCGTCGCCGCCGTGGAGGAGGGCCGCGGGATCTTCGACAACATCCGCAAGACGCTCGGGTATCTGTTGGGGGGAAACGCTGCAGAGCTCGCCGTGATGCTTCTCGCGACACTGTTCGGTACGAGCTTGCCGCTACTGCCGGTGCAGCTGCTCTGGATCAATCTCGTGACCGACGGTCTGCCCGCGCTCGCGCTCGCGACCGACCCGATCGATCCGGACGTTCTCGCGAGGCCACCCCGCCGCGCTGACGCGCCGTTCGCGGACCGGCGGCTACTCCTCTCGATCCTCACCACCGCCACGCTCACGACTGTGGTGACGTTCGGGACGTTCGTCTACGAGCTGAGAAACGGCGCCGGCCTCTCCACTGCGCGCAACGCGGCGTTTTCGGTGCTCGTATTCGCCGAGCTGCTGCGCGCGTTCGGAGCCCGGAGTGACACGCGGCCGATCTGGGAGCTCGGGTTCTTCTCGAACCTGCGGCTGTTCGCCGTCGTCGCGGCGAGTTTCTCGCTGCAGCTGGTGATCCACCACTACGCTCTGATGGAAGCACTCTTCAAGACCGAGCCGATCAGCATGGCGCAGTGCGCCGCCTGGATCGGGCTCGGCGCCCTGCCGTTCGCCGGCCAAGAGGTTCAGAAGGTCCTCGCCCGTCGAACGCCGCAGCGTCTTGGCTCCGCGAATCTTTAGGCAGAGTGGAGTTTCACGCGAGACCAAGCCTCGCGCGGACTCCCGACCCGAGCGCGACTCCCGCGTAGGAGCCGACGCCGGTCCCGAGAAGCCAGTTGCCAAACACCGCCCAAGACGTGCCATAGGACTGGAGGGCAACTCCGGGCGAGAGCAGAAGCAACAACATAGCGGCCGGAAGCAGCGGTCTAATCTGTCCGCGTCTCCGGCGACTCAACCCGACGAATGCAGCCACGGCTCCGACGAAGGCCGACGTCACGATCCCGAAGCACAGCGTGCTGAGTCCCAGTCCGCCGGCCAAGCTCAACTGACTCCCGACTTCCGTCGTGCACCACCACTCCAAGAGATGCTGGTTCGGGCAAGCCGCGCCGCAGATTCCGGCCATGCCGAGACCGATCAGACCTACGACGGCAGAGCGTGCCAACGGGAGCGACGGCGTTCTTACGCGCAGGAACGCGAGCGCGAGGACCACGACGACGAGCGCCGACCAAACGGCGGAAAAGACGACGACGTGCCAAGGCGGATGATGTTCGAACGGATGCCCTGACAGCATCAGAACAAAGCCCACTGCAGCGAAGGCGCCGAGCGCACCCGCCGCGGCGAGCAGCCGTGCGGTTCGACCGCCGCGCAGCTCGGCATCTTGAGCGACTGCCGCGATGATACCCGAGCGCACTCCCTCTCGAAGCTCGGGCGGCGTGTTCTCGCCTTCCATCTGCAGCCTACCGCTCGCTCGCAAGCTCGGGGCTAGACGCTGTGCGGCACTCGCTTTCCTGTAGCATGCAGCGGCGAAGCGCGTAGTCGGAGCATCGCGCGCGAGGCGATCTTCTTGACCGCGTCGACCGACTTTCCGAGCCGAATCGCGATCTCCGCATATCCGACGCCCTGACCCTTCGCCGAGAGCAGGACGTACCTCTCCTCTGCGGAGAGAGTGTCGAGGGCTCGTCCGAGCTCTTGGCGGTCCCCGAGATCGTCTGCCGGGTTGTCGCGTACGGCAACCGGCTCGCGATCTCCGATGGAGACCTCGTGCGAGCGGTACGCTCGACGTTCGTCGTCGACGAGGAGCCGATGCGCGATGCGGAAGAACCACGGAGCAAAGGTGCGCTCCGGATCGTAGGCGTCGCGCGCGCGGTGAACCCGTAGGAAGAGCTCCTGGTAGAGATCCTCAGCTCGATCAGAGGAGCGAGCGCGCTTGATGAAGTATGCATATGCGCGCGGCTCGTAGCGGCGGAACAGTTCCTCGAACGCACCCATGTCCCCCGTGACGTAGCGCTCCATGAGCCTCTCGTCCGTGACCTCTGCGAACTCATCTCGGTGTGCCCAGGTAGGCATACGGTTCGGGCCTCATGAAGTGACCTCTCGCTCGAGCTGCATCTGACGTACCTGCCGAAGAGCGAGCCGGAGCGCGCGCGCTTCCGCTAGTGGGACTTCGTGCCCCACACACCACGAACATCTGACCGATCGCGCCACAGAGTCACCAATCCAGCTTGTCACTCGTATTAGGTGTCCGACTTGCCCTGCGGCACGGAGCTGCCGGGTCACGACTCTTCCAGGAGGACGACATGCGCACCGGTTTCGCGACCGCACTCATTCTCGGAACGCTCGCCTTTTCTCCAATGCTCGCGGCTGCTGGTGACGACGCGGCTCCCCTCGAGCAGCTCGCCATCGACTCCGCTCACACGTCCGCGGATCATGCCGCGCTCGCGAAGTACTACCGCTCGAAGGCTGCCGCAGCGCGCGCCGAGGCAGCGAGTCACGAGTCGATGGCGCGGTCCTACACGGGCACGAAGATGGCTGCCAAGGAGCAAATGCAAGCTCACTGCCAGAAGATCTCGCAGCAAGAGAAGGCGACTGCCGACGAGTACGACGCCCTCGCGAAGCTCCACGACGACGAGGCGAAGAAGCCGCAGTAGTGGCACCTCGAATCGAGAAGAGAACTTGGCTGTTCGTTGGTACGTCGCTCGCCGTCGCCGCCGCGTTCTTCGTGTTGCTCGAATTCGCCTTGTGATTCGCCAGGATGCCGGAGGAGGGACTCGAACCCTCACGCCTTTTGGGCACGCGATTTTGAGTCGCGCGCGTCTGCCAGTTCCGCCACTCCGGCGCGCGCGCGCAGTCTAGCACCGGCCACCTTGACCCTCTCGGGGGGCAGCGCCTAACCTCGCCTCACTTGGGGCTGTAGCTCAGTTGGGAGAGCGCCTGAATGGCATTCAGGAGGTCGGCGGTTCGATCCCGCTCAGCTCCACTGGCTTCGGCTCGGTGAGCGACATGCTCGCTGCCGAACGGCGCGAGGCGTGGGAGCGCGACGGCTTCTTCTTCGTGCGGCGTTTCGCGGAGCCCGGCGTGTGCAAGGCGATGCTCGAGCGCGTGAGCGAGCTGTGCGCGCGCGCCGAGGAGGGCCGCGAAGTCGCGAACGCCCTGCGCATGCCCGAGCCCGCATTGCGCGGCGCAGAGGGGAGCGCGGCCGAGCGCACCTCGAAGCTCTTCCGCATTCACCGACACGAGCCGGTGTTCAACGCGTTCTGTCGCGAGCCGCGGCTACTCGCTTTGGTGTCGGGACTGCTCGGCCCGAATCTCGACTGCTTCCTGTCTCAGTTCATCTTCAAGAACCCGAGCGCGCTCGGTCAGCCCTGGCACCAGGATGCGTTCTACTTCCCCTTCGACCGGCGCCCGCAAGTCGGCGTGTGGCTCGCGGTGACCGAGGCGACGCTCGAGAACGGGCCGCTCTGGGTGCTGCCCGGCTCACAGCGCGAGCGCATTCACGCCGTCGAGCCGGATCGCCGCGAGCACGCGCAGATGGGCTACGTCGAGATCACCGATCACGACATGAGCGGCGCGCGGCCCGTGCTGCTCGAGCCCGGCGACCTGCTGCTCTTCCACAGTCACTTGATGCACAAGTCGACCGACAATCTTTCGCGCGGCATGCGGGCGGCCATGGTCTACCACTACGGCGAAGCGGGCACCGTCGACCGCACGCTCGAGTTTCGCGACTACACGCTGAACGACTGGCTGCCGGTGCTGCGCGACGGCGCGCCGGTCGCTTGAGTGAGTCGGCCGTGAAGCCGCCATTCAGCACGCTCGGGCTCGACCACGTAGTGCTACGCGTGCGCGCGCTCGAGCCGGCGCTTGCGTTCTACACCGAGGTGCTCGACGGCCGCGTCGAACGGCGCCTCGACGCGCTCGGACTCGTGCAGGTGCGGCTCGGGCGCTCGCTCGTCGATCTGGTTCCCGTCGACGCCCCGCTCGGCAAGCTGGGCGGCGCGGCGCCGGGCGAGAGCGCGCGCAACGTCGACCACTTCTGCCTGCGCATCGAGCCGTTCGACGCGGACGAGCTGCGCGCGCACCTGGCCGCGCACGGCGTCGAGGCGAGCGAGATCGGCATCCGCTACGGCGCCGACGGCAACGGGCCGTCGATCTACGTGAAAGATCCCGACGGCAACACCGTCGAGCTCAAGGGGCCTCCCCAGGCAGCGACGTAGGAGGCAGCGATGTGCGGACGCTACACGCTGCACACCGAGAAGGAGGCGCTGGCCGAGCGCTTCGATTTCGATCCCGCGGCGCTCGCCGCGCAGCCGCCGCGCTACAACATCGCGCCGACGCAGAACGTGCTGACCTTGCGTGCCGCGGGCGGCGCGCGCGAGCCACGGCTCATGCGCTGGGGACTCGTGCCGCCGTTCGCGCAGGAGATCGGGGCGCAAGCGTTGATGATCAACGCGCGCATCGAGACACTCGCCGAGAAGCCCGCGTTTCGGGACTCACTCCGCGCCAAGCGCTGTCTCGTCCTTGCCGACGCGTTCTACGAGTGGCAGGCGGGCAGCGGCTCGCACAAGCGCCGCATCCCCCACCTCGTCGCGCGCGCCGACGGCGAGCCATTCGCGATGGCGGGAGTCTTCGCGGAGTGGCGCCGACGGGGCGAGCTCCTGGCGGAGACGCTGCTCTCGTGCGCGATCGTGACCACGGCCGCGAACGCGGCGCTCGCGAACCTGCACGACCGAATGCCGGTGATCCTGCCGCGCGAGGCCGAAGCCCGCTGGCTCGACCCGACACTGGACGGTGACACCGAAGCGCTGCTTGCCCTGCTCGCGCCCGTGTCCGCCGAGGAGCTGCACACACACCCGGTCTCGCGCCGCGTGAACTCGGTGAAGAACGACGACGCGTCGCTCTTGAAGCGCGACGACAGCGAGCCGTCACTCGGGTTTTTCTAGGGTCCGCAAGCCGCGGGCGCGCGGCGCGCAGAGAGCCGAAGGCGAGCGAAGTGCGGGTGGCGCGGCTGCGCCGCGGGCCCGCTTAGGCAAGATCCTCGCGCACGCGCAGGATCACCTTGCCGAAGTGTGTGCTCGCCTCGACCCGCTCGTGCGCGCGCTGCGCGTCGGCGAGCGGCAGCACCTGGTCGACGATCGCGCGCAGCTTTCCCGCTTCGAGCGCCGCACCGAATTTCGCCCGGAAGCCGCGCACGATCTCGGCCTTCTCCGCGACCGGGCGCGTGCGCAGGGTCGAGCCGATGATCGAAAGGCGCTTCGCGAGCAGGAAGCCGAGATTCAACTCGGCGCGTGCACCTCCCATCAGCCCGATCAAGACGAGCCGGCCGCCGAGCTTCAGGCACGTGAGATGTTGCGCGAGATAAGGCGCGCCGATCGAGTCGAGGGCGACGTCGACCCCCGCGCCCGCGGTCTTCTCGAGCACCGCCGCCGCGAACTCACCCTTCGTGTAGTCGACCGCCGCGTCCGCACCGAGCTCGAGACAGCGGGCGCACTTCTCGGCGCTGCCTGCCGTCACGATCGCGTGTACCCCGGCGAGCTTCAGCATCTGGATCGCGGCCGTGCCGATACCGCTGCCCCCGCCGTGCACCAGCGCCCAGCCGCCTGAAGGCACCGCCGCGAGCTGGAACAAGTTCAAGTGACACGTGAGGAACACCTCGGGCATCCCGGCCGCCTCGACGAGCGGCATGCCCTTCGGAACCGGCATCACCGAGCCAGCGTCGACACACGCTTCCTCGGCATAGCCGCCTCCGGCGAGCAGTGCCATCACGCGCTCGCCGCGCGCGAAGCCAGTCACGCCCGGCGCGAGCTCCGCGACCACGCCCGAGCACTCGAGCCCGAGAATCGGCGACGCGCCGGGCGGCGGCGGGTAGAGCCCGCGGCGCTGCATCAGGTCCGCGCGATTCACCGCCGTTGCCGCCACCGCGATGCGCAGCTCGCCCGCTCTCAGCTCCGGCCTCGGCGCTTCGCCGAGCACGAGCACCGCATCCTTCCCCTCGCCAACGACTTGGATCGCATGCATCGGTCTTCAGCTTACTCGCGTTCAGACGGCGATGCGCGGCGAGGGCCGTCCCGAGCCGCGCATGCAAGCGAAGCGCGCAGCGAGCCGAAGGGGAGCGTAGTCGATAAGCTTCGCCGCCAATGCGCGCCATCGCACTCCTGGGACGTGACTGGGCGGAGCTCGGGCCGCTCGGGCTCGCGGAGCTGCCGGACGGGGGAGCGATCGCGCTCTCGCGCGGTGCGCTGCCCAAGGCGTATGCGCACACCGACCCGAACGAAGACGCGGCGCTCGTGGTGCGTACGGCTGCGGGCGTGTTGCTCGCGGTGGCCGACGGCTTCAACGGCAGCGAGGTGTCGGAGCTCGCGATCGAGCGAGCGCGCGCGCGCGCCGCCGAGCTCGTCGAAGCGAGCGGCGATGCGTTTCGTGGCGAGGTCGCGCGCCTCTCCGACGACCTGCTCGCCGCGCTGCCGCAGCGAAGTCGCTCGCGCTCGTGTCTCGTCCTGGCCGCCCTGCGGGGTGAGAGCGTCGAAATCGCGAGCCTAGGTGACTCGAACGTCTTCGTCGCCGGCTCCGCGCACGGGCTCGCGTCGCAGAACTCACTCTTGCTTGGCAACCCGGAGCCGCTCGCGCGCGCCCGCGCCGAGCTCTTCCACCTGCGTTTCACGCGCGCCACCGGCGAGCGCATCGCGCTCGTCTCCGACGGCGTCACGAACTTCATCGCGGACCTGGCGCGCATTCCGAGACTGCTGGCGGAGAGCGCGACGGATCTCGCGGCGGCGCGCGCGATCGCGGAGGCCGCGCTCGACGGCGGGGCGGGCGACAACGTCGCGGTCGCCGTGTTTGCGGGCCGCGCCGGAGTGTGAGAGCTTCGCGCGCGAGGTCGCCGTGGCGCTCGCCGTGAAGGGCATCCAGCACTTGAATCTGCAGGTCGCCGACCTGGGGCGGGCGCGCGCGTTCTACACGGAGCTGCTCGGCTTCGAGGTTTCGTTCGCCAAGGGCGACACGGTCTGGCTCGACGCGGGCGGCGATCTGCTCGGGTTGTCAGCGGGCGCGCCGCACGCGGCGCGCAGTGAGGGCGAGGCGCCCTCGGCGCCCAGCTTCGAGCACTTCGGCTTCATGGTCGACGCGCCCGCCGAGGTCGATCGCTGGGCCGAGCAGTTGCGCGCGCACGGAGTCACTCCCGAGAAGGGCCCGTACGATCGCTCCGACGGCCGCTCCATCTACTTCCGCGATCCCGACGGACACCTGCTCGAGATCTTCTGGGTCGACCCCGCGTTCCTCGCGAAGCCGTCCCGGCGCTGAGACGTCCCGATCCAGGGACCGGCAGCTCGTGGCGGAGACGCCGCGCCGGCGCGTTCCACTCGCCGTCGCCGCATGGTGTAGCCGCGACTGCGCATGCGCGGTCGCGCAGACCGGGATTGCCGACGCGCAGCTCCTCGGCAGGTTCGCGCAGCTCGGTCCCGTGCGCGGGAAGCGCTTGCCGCAGGCAAGCCGCGAGCAATGAAACGGCAAGCGAGGTCGCGTGAGCGGCGCAGCGACTCACGAGCGCGCGTCCGCGCACGAGTGCACGAGGCGCGGGCACGGCCCTTGAAGCACTCGGGCTCCGTTGGCCCCACTTCCCGCAGCGACCGACCGACCGGGTGTGCTCTTCGTCGACGACGAAGTGAACATCTTGAAGTCGCTTGCGCGCCTGTTTCGCGCCGAGCCGCTGCGCGTGTTCACCGCGAGCTCCGCGGCGGAGGCGCTCGCGCTGCTCGGCAGTGAGCCGGTGCAGGTGGTGGTCTCGGATCAGCGCATGCCGGGCACGACGGGCGTGAAGCTGCTCGCACAGGTGCGCGAGCGACGCCCCGACGTCGTCCGCATCCTGCTCACGGGTCACACGGAGATCGGCGTCGCGATCGAAGCCATCAATCACGGCGAGATCTTCCGCCTGCTCACGAAGCCGTGGAACGACGACGAGCTGCGCGCCACGGTGCGCCAAGCGCTCGCCGACTGCGCCATCCGCGCCGAGGTCGCGCGGCTAAACGCGCTCACGCAGGCGCAGAACGCGTCGCTGCACGAGCTGAATCACTCGCTCGAGGGCAAGGTCGCCGAGCGCACCGGGGAGCTCCAGGCGAAGAACCGCGAGCTGCGCACCGCCTATCTCTCGACCGTGCGCGCGCTCTCGGAGGCCGTCGACGCCAAGGATCCGTACACGCGCGGTCACTCGGAACGGGTCGGCGTGTATGCCTCGCGCATCGCGCGCGAGCTCAACTGCAAACGCGAGTTCATCGAGCGCATCTATCTCGCGGGCCTCCTGCACGACATCGGCAAGATCGGCGTCCCCGACGCGATCATCGGCAAGCCCGATCGCCTGACCGTCGCCGAGTACGAACTGATGAAACGCCATCCCGAGATCGGCGCGCGCATCCTCGAGCCGGTCGCGTTCCTCGCGGACATCGTTCCGTGCGTGCGCCACCATCACGAGTGGTACGACGGCTCCGCGCTCGGCTATCCGGAGCGGCTCGCGGCGAGCGAGATCCCCTACCCGAGCCGCATCATTCTGGTGGCGGACACCGTCGAGGCGATGACCTCGGATCGCCCGTACCGCAAGGCGCTGCCGTTCGCGACGGTGCTCGAGGAAATCGAGCGCTTTCGCGGCACGCAGTTCGATCCGTCCGCGGCCGACGCATTTCTGCGTCTCGCCGAACGCGAGGAAGAGGCGTTTCTCGAGACCGCCTCGAAGTTCGACATCGAGGACTTCGTCGCCGAGCCGAGCGAGCGCAAGTGAGCGGCGAGCGCGACGAGGAGGCGTTCGACGCGGGGCTCGACGTCGAGCCCGCCGACGCCTTCGACGATCCGGACGCGCTCGAAAGCCTGCGCGCGAGCGCCTTCGAGAGCGTCGGCCCGCCGTTCGTCGAAGGCATCCTCTACGGGATCGGCGTCGCCGAAGGCCTCTACGACGCGCTGCGCATCGAGCGCCGCTTCGCGGGACCGCTCGGCGGAGCGCCGCGCCACGCCGGCCCGGGCCTGGGCATGCTCTTCCCGCCGCGCGGACTGACTCGCGAGCGCGCCTTCACCGGCACCCTACACATGTCCGTGGAGGCCGCGGTGCACCGCCGCCGCTACGGCGGCTCCGCGGAGCCGATCTGCCACGTCAGCGCGGGCTACTGCGCCGGCTGGTACTCGGCACTCTTCGGGGAGTTCGTGCTGGTGCGAGAGCACGCCTGCGCCGCGGCGGGCGCGGCTGCTTGCGAGTTCGAGGCCCGCTCCATCGAGCACTGGAGGCGCGCCAACGACGCTTGGGCCGCCTCGCTCCTGAAGTATCTCGACTTCGAAGCGATGCGAGAGACCGCGCGAAAGCGCCTGGCGGTAGCGGGTGAGTCGCTCGAGGGCGACATGCTGGGCGCGTTCGATCCGCTGTCCCCGGCGGTGCACGTCTGGGGGCCGGTCATGGTTCTGCCGTATTCCGGCGCGGGTGACTCGATCGCGGCGCTCGATACGATCGCCATCGACCTCGGCCCCGATGCGATCCGCGTCGTGGTGCTCGACGTGACCGGCGCGCGCGTCGACGCGGTCGAAGCCACCGGCCTCGTGCGCACGCTCGACGTGCTCGCGCAGCGCGACATCGAGAGCGTCGTGGTCGGGATCTCGGAGGACGCCGCCGCGCGCTGGCTCGGCGGCCCGGACCGGCGCGCGCTGCCGCTGCGCGCCGCCGACATCACTGAGGGCATCCGCCTCGCGTTCCAGCTCGCGACCTTCACCTGACGCGGGGCTCAGCCGAGCTGGCGCACCTTGATGCCGGCTTCGCGGAACAGCCCGACGGAGACCTCGCCGAGCGGGAAGTGCGCGTCGTAGACGACCTCGCTGAGGCCCGCGTTGATGATCATCTTCGTACAGATGAGACACGGGCAGAACGTGGTGTAGACGGTGCCGCCGCGGACACTCACTCCGTGATACGCGGACTGCATGATCGCATTCTCCTCGGCGTGGCTGCACAGACACTCGTCGAGGCGCGTGCCGGATTCCGCTGCGCCGGCGCAGCGCGGACAGCCGCCCTCGTTGCAGTTGCGAATGCCGCGCGGCGTTCCGTTGTAGCCGGTCGAGATGATGCGCCGGTCGAGCGCGATCACCGCGCCGACCTTGCGCTTGATGCAGTTGCTGCGCGAGGCGACCACGCGCGAGATGTTCATGAAGTACTCGTCCCACGGCGGCCGGTCGCGAAAAAAGAGGCGATCGCGCAGCACCTCCTCGAGCTGCGTCTCGAGCTGCGCGAGATCGCCGTCGTTGCGCACGACCAGATCCGCCTGCTCGCGCACCGCGAGCAGCTGTTGCGCCGCCCGATCGTCGCTGCCGAGCTCGCGCGCCTCGAGCGCTTGGAACGAGCCGAGGTCGGTCGCGTCGCCCCCGCGGCCGCGCGCGCGCGAGCGCTCGAAGCGAAGGCTGGGCTCGGCGTCGACCCAGAGCAGGAGAAACTCGCCGCCGGCGCGCAGCGCTTCGATCTCGGCCGGATGCCGGATGGAGTCGATCACGTGATTCCGGTCGGAGGGCAAGCCGCGCTGCACGCGTTCGGCGAGGACTGCTTGGCCGAAGCGCTCGCGCAGCTGTCGCCCGCGCTCGATCATGTTCTCGCGCGTGGGCTCGAGCCCGTCGCGAGCGAGGTCGGCGCGAATCACGTCGGAGAGTGACGCGCGGTAGAAGCTGCGCCGCTCGAGCAGGCGAACGACCTCGCCCTTCCCCGCCGCATTCGGCCCCGCAACGCCGACCTTCATCGCCTCTACTCCCCGCGCGGCAGGGTATCACGCGTGTGCTAGCCTCGCGCGCCGCTTTGAATCACGAGCGGACACTCGTCACGGGCGCCGCGGGGTTCGCCGGCTCGCACCTGATCCCCGCCCTCGCGGCAGCGGGGCGCGAGGTGGTCGGCGTGCACCTGCCCGGTCTGCCACCGGGCGCCGCCGACATCACCTGGCACGCGTGTGACCTGCGCGAGCGAAAGGCGGTGCAGGCGCTCGTCGACGAAGTTCGGCCGCGGGCCGTCGTGCACCTGGCCGCGCTCGCCGCCCCATCCGAGGTCGAGCGCGCGCCGCTCGAAGCGCTGCGCGCGAACCTGCTGGCGCTCGACGCGCTGCTCGAGGCGTTCGCGCGCAGCGGCGTGCGCGCGCGCTTCCTCTTCATTTCGACGGGCGAGGTCTACGGGCCGACCGGGGCCGAGGCGCCCGCGCACCGCGAGAGTGACCCGCTGCGACCCATGAATCTCTACGCCGCGACGAAGGCGGCGGGCGAAGTGCGTGTGCGGCTCGCGATCGAGCGCGACGGCCTCGACGCGCTCGTCGCTCGACCGTTCAATCACACCGGGCCCGGACGGCCGTCGCTCTACGCCGAGTCGTCGTTCGCGGAGCAGATCGCGCGCATCGAGCGCGGTGCGCAGGAAGCGGTGCTGCGCGTGGGCAATCTCGATCCGGTGCGCGACTTCTCCGACGTGCGCGACGTGGTCGCGGCGTACGTCGTCTTGCTGGCGCGGGGCGAGCGCGGCCAGGCGTACAATGTGTGTTCGGGCGAGCGGCGCTCGATGCGCTCCGTGCTCGAGCGTCTGCTCGCGCGTTCGAGCGCGCAGCCGAGGGTCGAGGTCGATCCGGCGCGCTATCGCGCGCTGCCTCCCGACTCACTCGCGTTCGTCGGCGACGCCAGCCGGATGCGCGCGCTCGGCTGGGCGCCGAATCACCCCGTGGACGCGGCGTTCGACGCGCTGCTCGACGCCTACCGGGCCGCCGCGTGAAGCAAAGCTCGCGCGCACCAACGATCGCCGGACTGGATTTCGCTCGATTCACGCGTCAGGGCCCACGGGCTCTCGGCGAGCGCCCGCGCGAGGACGGCGCGCTCGCGCGCGAGATAACCGGACAGGATCAGTACGCGTCGCGACATCGCGGCAAGCCGCTCGAGACAGGGGAGCAGCTCGTGCAGCAGGAGATTCGCGACGACGACATCGAAGCGCGCCGCGTCGGCGAGCGCGTCGAGCGTCGCGCAGGCGAGCGCGAGCGGAAGCGCGTTCCGCGCGCGATTCTCGGCTGCGTTCGCGACCGCCACGGGATCGGAGTCGAGGCCGAGCGCGCGCGCCGCGCCCCGCCGCAGCGCGCCGAGCGCGAGGATGCCGCTGCCCGTCCCGAGATCGAGCACCGAGTCACTCGGCCGCAGCTGCTCCTGCAACAGCTCGAGGGAGAGGCGCGTGGTCGCGTGCTCGCCCGAGCCGAACGCCTGCTGGGGATCGATCACGAGCTCCGGGCTTCCCTGGCTCGCGCAGAAGCTCGGCCGCACCCAGAGCGCGCCGATGCGGCGCGGCGCGAGGCCCGCGCGCCAGGCGACCTCCCAGTCGCGCTCCTCCACCGGCTCCGAGTCGCGCACGGTGATTCCCTGCGCGGCGCTCGCGAGCGCACGCAACGCGCCGAGCGGTGCGCCGGCCGCTGCGAAGTAGGCGAGCAGCTCGACATGACTCGCGCTCGAATCGAGCGGCCGTTCCTCCACGCCCGAGGTGCCCAGTGACCAGAGCTCGGCGATCAGGCGTTCGCTCTCGGCTTCGGGCGCCTCGATGCGGACGAGCAAGCTGGCGGGTCGCGCGGCTCGTGTGCGCAATGGGGGGACTCCTTCTCGCGCTCCCGGCGCGAGCGGACAACATGCTCGCCTATCTCGTGCACGTCGGCGCGGGGCAGGTCCGGCTGCTATGGTCGCGCGAGTCGCTCACCCCGGAGACGATCGCCGCACTCCCGCCCGGCGAGCGGGCCGACTACGAGGCCTTTCGCAGCGCGCTCGAATTCGGCGAGTCGCTGGGCCTCGCGCGCACGAACAGCTACAGCCGACTCGCCGACACCGGAAAGGACTGGCTGGTTCAGGTCGTCACCGCCGCGCCGGCGAATGCGCTCGATCCGGTGACGTGGTGGTTCCCGATCGTCGGCCACGTGTCGTACCGGGGCTACTTCGACGCGGAGCGCGCGCAGCGCTTCGCCGCCGACCTCAGCGCCGAGGGCCTCGACGTCTACGTGCGGCCGTCGCCCCTCTACACCACGTTGGGTTGGTTCGAGGATCCATTGCCGCGGCCGATTCTGCGCTGGCCCATCGAGGACGTCGTCGACACCGCGATCCACGAACAGGTACACCTGACGGTGTACATCGAGAGCGACGTCGCCTACAACGAAAGCCTGGCGACGTTCGTCGCGCATCGAGCGACCTCCGAGTTCTTCCGCGATCGACCGGAGATCGCCGAGCGCGCGCAGGAGATGTTCGCCGACGAGTTCAGCTACGCGCGCATGCTGAACGAGCTGGCCGCCGAGCTCGCGGCGCTGTACGCCTCGAAGCCGACGCCGGACGAGGCGCGCGTGCGCCGCGCGCCGATCTTCGCGCGCTACCAGGACGAGGTCTACGCCGCGCAGCCTTGGCAGACCAAGCGCTTCGCCGGCTTCCAGAAGCTCGCGCTCTCGAACGCGTGGGTCGTGGGCAACCGCGACTATCTCGGGCTCGTGCCTTGCTTCGAGAAGGAGCTCGCGGCGCTCGGCGGCGATCTGACGGCGTTCGTGCGCGCGCATCGCGAGCGTCCAGGTCATCGTACACCGGACTGTGAGGCTACACCGTAGTGCGTCGCTTCGTGTTTCTCGACCGCGACGGCACGTTGATCGAGGACCGCGAGTACGCGCACGCGCTCTCGGACTACGCCCCGCTGCCTGGCGCCTTCGAGGCGGTGCGCGCGCTGCGCGCCGCCGGCTTCGGCGCGGCGGTCGTGACGAATCAGTCGGGCATCGGGCGCGGGTTGTTCAGCGAAGCGGACTTCGCGCGCTTTCAGGCGCACCTGCTCGCCGACTTCGCGGCGCACGGCGCCGCGCTGGACGCCTCCTATCACTGTCCGCACACCGCGGACGCGGGCTGTGACTGCCGAAAGCCGCGCCCGGGTCTCGTACTGCGCGCGGCGCGCGAGCACGCGATCGACGTGCCCGGGAGCTGGGTGGTCGGAGATCGCGAGAGCGACGTCGAGCTCGCGGCCAGCGCCGGCTGTCGCGCGGTGCGGATCGGCGGCGGCGCGCGCAGCGACGGCGTGGCGGTCGCGCGCGATCTGCTCGATGCGGTGCGCCGCTGGGTGTTAGCGGCTCCCCGGTAGCCAGCCGAAGTAGCGCGCGAGCAGCAGCGCGACCACCACGATCATCAGCACGTTCAACGTGCGGTTCACGCGCTTCCAGTAGACGCTGCGCTGCGCCTTCCAGATCTCTGGGTCGACACCGTCCGGTCGTCGAGGCATGCGCCGATCTTACCAGTCGTCGCGCCAGCGCGGGTCGAGCCAGGGCGAAACGAGCGGACCCGGCCGGTCCAGCTCGATCCGCAGCGCACCGTCGTTCCGCGTCTCGAAGAGCGAGATCGAGCGCGCACGCAGGCGGGCGCGAACTTCGGGGTGCGGGAGTGGCGCGCGCGGGCGGAGACCGGCGCTGGCGACCGCGACCACGGGCTCGAGCGCGTCGAGGAAACGCGCGTCGCTCGAGGTCGCGCTGCCGTGGTGCCCGAGCTTCAACACGTCGCAGTGCGAGAGCTGCGGAGCGAGCCGGCGCTCGACTTCGGCGGGCGCGTCGCCGCCCAGAAGCGCACAACCGCGCGCGCTCTCGATCCGCAGCACGAGCGAGCCCGCGTTGCTGGTCGGCGCCGCGAAGCTCGCCGGCGGCCAAAGTGCGTGCAGCGAGAGCCCGCTCGCGCCGAGCTCGTCCCCTGCCGCGACCACGCGCTCCACCACACCGCGGCGCGCGGCGCTGCGGCGCAGTGCGCGCAGGCCTGGGGCCGCGAGTGTCTCGCGCGTGAGCCAGAGCTCGGCGACCGGCAGGCCCGCAAGCACCGCTGACGCGCCACCGATGTGGTCGAGGTCCGCGTGCGTGAGCGCGAGCGCGTCGAGCCGGCGCACGCCGAGCGCGCGCAGCCCGGGCAACACCACGGCGTGTCCCGCGTCGAAGTCCGGCGCGCGCGTGCCCGCGTCGACTAGCCACGCGTGCTCGCCCCCGCGCACCAGGATCGCATCGCCGTGACCAACGTCGAAGAACACGAGCTCGGCGCCCGCGATCCCGGTGTTCGACGCGGGCCAGGCGAGCACGAGGCTCGCCAACGCCGCGCTCGCCGACAGAGCTGCGAGCACGCGACGGCGCTGCGCGAGCGCGCGCCCCCCGAACGCGAGCGCCGCGAAGAGCGCCGCGACCGCGACGCGATCGTGCGGCCCCGCGAGCAGGTCACTCGTCGCGAGTCTCTCGAGCATGCGAATGCCGAGCTCCGCGAGCGCGCGCACGAGCGCGGCGAGCTGCGGCACGCGAGCGCCGAGCGCGCCGGCGACGAGTGCCGGCGGCACCACCGCGATCCCGAAGTACGGCACCGCGAGCGCGTTCGCGACGAGCCAGCCCGCCGGCAGCGAGGCACCGATACCCGCCGCGAGGGGCGCCGTCGCCAACCCGGCCGCGACCGAAGCGTGCACGAGCCCGCGCACCGGTCCCGGGGGCGGCTGCCAGACGAGGAGCCCCGCGACGGCGACGAACGACATCTGGAACGAGGCGTCGAAGAGCGCCCCGGGGTCGAAGCCGAGCACGAGCAGCGCCGCGAGCGCGAGCCCGTTCCAGCCCGCCGCGGGTCGACCCCCGACGAGCGCGATCGCCCCCGCGCCCGCCATCGCGGCCGAACGCAGCGCCGGCGCCTCGAGCCCACACAGAAATGCGTAGGCCATGCCCGCCATGGCTCCCGCCGCCAGCGCCGCGCTGCGCGCCGAACGCACAAGCGGCAACACGCGTGAGCGGCCGAGCGCGAAGGCGACGCAGACGCGAGTCAGCCAGAAGACCCAGACGATGTGCGTGCCCGAGACCGACAAGAGGTGGGTCGTGCCCGAGTCCGCGAACGCGCGACGCAGTGACTCGTCGAGACGCGACACGTCGGACACGGCCATCGCGCGCAGCAGCGCGCCGGCACGCGAGGGGAACTCCGCGGGGTCGAGTCGCTCCGCGAAGCGCCGACGCAGGCGCTCGAGGCGCGCCGCTGGGCCATCGGCTTCGACGCCGATCGGCGCGAGCGCTTCCTCGTAAAGACGCGCGATGCGCGAAATACCATGGCGCGCGAGGCGGCTCCGCGCGTCGCCCGCTCCCGGGTTGCTCGGCGGCCGCGGCGGTTCGAGGCGCAGGCGCGCCAGGGCGCGCTGCCCCGGGAGTAGCGCGCAGGCCGCCCCGCGCGCGAGCAGCAGCGCCCGGCCGGAGCGGGCGCCGTGGATCCAAACCGTCGCGCGACACGCCCCGCCTTGTATGCGCGGCGCATCGAGCACGGTGATCGCGACGGGTCCCGGCAGAGCCTCCGGGATCGGCGCGTGCAGCCGCAGCGCCAGCGCCAGCGCGCCGAGCCCGACACCGAGCAGTGTCTCCCCCGCGCGCACATACGGCCCGGCACCGCGCACGCGCCAGATTGCGAGCCCGAGCGCGGCGGCGACCCCGCCCCAAGAGACGCCGGGCTCGAGCCGATCCTCGAGCAGGATCCCGAGCGCGAAGGGCGCGAGCAGAAACAGCAGCGGCGCGCGTCTCGGCAAGTCGACCTCGCCGGGACCCGGGGCGGCGCGCGGGGGACGCGCCGACTAGTGCAGCGTTCGCGAGACCTCGAGCGTGCCGAGCTGTGCGCGCAGCCGGTCGAGGAAGACACTGACCACCTTGAGTGACTCGTCGATCTTCTGGAGCTCGCCGACGAACTGCCCGACGAGCACCTGCGCCTCGTGCAGTGTCTTGTCCTCGACGGCCGGCAGCGTGCGGTACGCCGACGCGAGACACGCCATCAGCGCCTCCCAGTCGTCCGAGGATGGGTGGCTCTGGGCGACTTGTTCAAAGACCGGCACGAACTGCTCCGCAAACGCGGGGCTGACTCCGTAGCGACCCTCCAGGAGCTCGACGATCTTCCGGTGAAACGGCGACATGCCGTGCGTAGTTAGCAAGCTGGGTGCCAAACACGCCCTCCTTCGCCCGCAAGCGGGAATCGCCCGCAGCGGCTCGTACTTGGGTCCTTCTTTGCGGCGCGCGGGGCACGCAGCTCGGCGGAGACGCGAGGAAAAGCTTTCCCGCTCCGGGGGACCGAGCTTCTCATCGCCAGTCGGGCGGTACCCCCGCGGCCTGTGCGCGGTCCTCGAGCGCGTCCAGCTCGTGCTGCGCCTTCGCCTCCGCGCGATCGAGATCCGCGAAGTAGTTCTGCGCCATGGTCTCCGACTCCTCGGGGACCGACTCGCGCGCCTTTTGAATCAGCGCGATCCGCTCGTGGAGCTGGCGGAAGCGCTGCCTCCACGAGTCCTCGCCCATTCCGCCGTACACGCCGTCGACCTTGTCGAGATCGATCTCGGTCAGGCGCAGCTCGCCCTTCGCGGGATCGATCTGCACCTTGAAGTGATTGAAGAAGGGCATGCCCAAGAGACCCGACGTCATCGTGTCGAGCACCGCCATCTCCACGTTCTCGACGTAGACGCCGTCGATGCGGACCGACGGCATGATGATGAGCGGGACCAGGGCGGGCTTGCCCGAGATACCGACCAGCGAAATGCGCGGCGCGTCCTTGTCGATCTCGATGCCCAGCTCTTTCACGACCCACGCGGGCACCGTGTTCAGCGAGGCACCAGTGTCCACCTTGAAGTCGCAGTGCGCGCGATCGTCGAGCGTGACGTCTAGCGCGATCTCGTGGCCCGCGCGCTCGAAGTGCAGCACGTGGGTGCGCCCGACGACGTTCTCCTCGATCGAGTCTTCCCGATCGATCGCCAGGACGGGCCGCGATTTCCGCGGCGCCTCCCTGGGAACGGGCGCGGCGGCGGCTGCCGCGGGCTCCGCGCTCGCGCGCGCCCGGGTCGGCTGGACCGTGACGCTCGAGCCGCCCGGAACCTGGGAGCGATCGTCGGTCACGTGCACCTGGCCCTGCGCATCGACCCAGCGGTAGAGGTCGGCGCGCGCGCGCGCAGCCAACGCGCAGAACGAGATGCAAACTGCCGCAGTCACGAGCCTCGCGCGCATCGCTCTCTCCCGAAGGCCGGACTAGGGGGAATCCGGTTCGGGAATAGGATCGGCGGCGGTGTTGTCGTTCTTGACGGCCGCGGCCACACTGCCGGGGAGCTCGGCGTGGAAGAAGCGGTGCACGATCGCGGCCGCGCGCCGGCCCAGCTTCGGCACCGCTTCGAGCTCCTCGAGGCTCGCGGCGCGGATCTTCTCGAGGCTGCCGAGCTGGCGCAGCAGCGCGCGGCGCTTCATCGGGCCGATGCCCGGCAGCTCGTCGAGAATGGAGCGGAACTGCGACTTCTTGCGCAGCTCGCGGTGATACGTGATCGCGAAGCGATGTGACTCATCGCGCACTCGCTGCAACAGCAGGAGCGCGGCCGAGTCGCGCGCCAGCATGATGGGGTCCTTCACGCCGGGCAGGAACAACTTCTCGCGCTTCTGTCCGCCGTGGCGCATGACTCGGCCCGAGGCTGAGTCCTCGTCGCGCTCCTTCGCGAGCGACGCGAGCGCGATCCCCTCGACGCCGAGGTCGGCGAACAGCGCGCGCGCCGCATTCAGCTGGCCCTTGCCGCCGTCCAGGAGCAGCAAGTCTGGGGCGGGCTCGCTCTCGAGCTTCTCCAGCCGGCGCCGCAACACCTCGCGCATCGCGCCGTAGTCGTCGCCGGGCGCGGTTTCGCGCAGCTTGTATCTCCGGTAGCCGGGCTTGTGCGGGCGCGCGTCGACGAAGCTCACGCGCGACGCGACGCCGAGACTCCCCTGCAGGTGCGAGATGTCGTAACACTCGATCGAGATGGGCACGCGCTCGAGGCGCAGTGCCTCGCGCACGGCTTCGAGCAGCTCGCCGCTGTTCTGTTCGCGCTGATCGCGCGCTTCGAGCGCGAGCGCCGCGTTGCGCGTGGCTAGCTCGACCAGGCGGCGGCGCTCACCGCGCTTCGGCACCGAGATCTCGACGGGATGCCCCGCGCGCTCCCGCCAAAGCTCGGCGAATGCGGCCGCGCTCTCGAGCTCGAGGGGGACGAGCACCTCGCGCGGGATCTCGCGGCCCTCGTAGAACTGCGTGAGGAACGAACCCAGCGCCTCGGCATCGTCGCCGGCGACGCCGCGGAACTCGTGCGCCGCGCCGCCCGCAATCACGCCGACGCGCACGTGCATCACCTGGATCTCGAGCCGCGGCCCGTCGCGCGCGACTCCGAACGCGTCGCGGTCGACGAACTTCCGCGACACCATGGCCTGTGACTCGACCGTGCGCGCGACGGCGCGCGCTCGGTCGCGCAGCCGCGCGGCCTCTTCGAAGCGCTCGCCTTCGGAGGCCGCGCGCATGCGCTCCTTCAGCTCGCCGAGCAGATCCTCGGCTTTGCCGCGCAAGAGCAGCGTTGCGCCGCTCACCAGCTCGCCATAGGCCTCGTCGCCGATCCGGCCGCAGCAGGGCGCCGCGCAGCGCCCGATCGCGTGCTCCAGACACGGCCGGCCCTGGCGGCGATAGCTGCGAAATACGGGGTCGCTGCAGGTGCGCAACGGGAAGATCTTCTGCAGCGACGCGAGCGTCTCGCGCAGCGAAACACTCGACGTGTACGGCCCGAAGTAGAGCGCGCCGTCGCGCGCGAACCTGCGCGTCTCGGTGAAGCGCGGGTACGCCTCGCTCGGCTCGAGCCGCAGTGCGAGATAGTTTTTGTCGTCGCGGAGCCGCACGTTGAAGCGCGGCTTGTGCTTCTTGATGAGCTGGTTCTCGAGGAGCAGCGCCTCCTTCACGGTCGCGGTCGCGATCACCTCGACGTCCGCGATGCGCTCCACGAGAAACGGGACCTGCATGCGGCCGTCGCCACCGCGGTTGAAGTAGCTGCGTACGCGCGCGCGCAGGCTCTGCGCCTTGCCGACGTAGAGCACGCGCGCCTGCGCGTCGCGGAACAGGTAGACGCCGGGCTCGACCGGGAGCAGCGCGACGCGCTCCTCGAGCGCGGTCACCGGCGCCTGCGCCCTCGGCTCGGGCGGCGCGCGCGGCCGTCCCCGGCCGAGCTCCGCGCGGGGGCTTCGTAGCCCGCGAGCAAGGAGCCCTCTTCGAGTGACTTGATCCGATCGCGGATCTCGGCGGCGCGTTCGAAGTCGAGGTCCTCGGCGGCCTTCTTCATCTGCGCGCGCAGCTTGCTCGCCTCGGCGCGTAGCTCGTCGGCGCTGAACTCGAGATCGGCCGCCTTCGAGACCGTCACGTAGTCGGCCTCGTACAGGCTCTCGGAGAGGCTCGTGATCGCGCTCTCGACGGTGCGCGGAGTGATTCCGTTCACTGCGTTGTACGCGCGCTGCACCTCGCGGCGGCGGTCCGTCTCCTCGATCGCCGTGCGGATCGAGTCGGTCTGGACGTCCGCGTAGAGCAGCACCTTGCCGCGCACGTTGCGCGCCGCGCGGCCCATCGTCTGGATCAGCGAGCGGGCGGAGCGCAGGAAGCCCTCCTTGTCGGCGTCGAGGATCGCGACCAGGGAGACTTCGGGCAGGTTCAGGCCCTCGCGCAGCAGGTTGATGCCGACCAGAACGTCGAACGCGCCGTTGCGCAGGTCGCGGAGGATCTCCGTGCGCTCGATGGTCGGCACTTCGGAGTGCAGGTAGCGCACGCGGATGCCCACGTCTTGGTAGTAACTCGTGAGCTCCTCGGCCATGCGCTTGGTGAGCGTCGTGACGAGTACGCGGTCGCCGAGCGCGACGCGCTCGCGGATCTCGCCCAGCAGATCGTCGACCTGGTTCTTCGCCGGACGCACTTCGACCTCCGGATCGGTGAGCCCCGTCGGGCGGATGATCTGCTCGACGACCACGCCGACGCTCTTCTCCAGCTCGTACTCCGCGGGCGTGGCCGACACGAACAGCACCTGACCGACGCGCTGCTCCCACTCCTCGAACTGCAGCGGCCGGTTGTCGAGCGCCGAGGGCAGGCGGAAGCCGTAGTCGACGAGTGTCTCCTTGCGGCGCCGGTCGCCGCGGTACATGCCGCCGATCTGAGGCACCGTGACGTGACTCTCGTCCACGAAGCACAGGAAGTCCTTCGGGAAGTAGTCGATCAGCGTGTAGGGTGGCTGGTCCTGGATGCGGCCGTCGAGCCAGCGCGAGTAGTTCTCGACGCCGTGACAGAAGCCCATCTCGGCGAGCATCTCGAGGTCGTACATGGTGCGCTGCTCGATGCGCTGCGCCTCGAGCAGCTTGTTCTCGCGCTTGAAGCGCACGATGCGCTCGTCGAGCTCCAGACGAATGCCCTCGATCGCGCGCTCGAGTCGCTCGCGCGTCTGCACGTAGTGACTGTTCGGGAACACGACCGCGACCTTCGGTTTCGTGAGCACGCGGCCGCGCAGCGGATCGATCTCGGAGATCGAGTCGACCTCGTCGCCGAAGAACTCGACGCGAATCGCGCGCTCGTCTTCGTACGCCGGGAAGACTTCGACCACGTCGCCGCGCACACGGAACGTACCGCGGTGGAAGTCGAGGTCGTTGCGGTCGTAGAGCATCTCGACGAGCTTGCGCGTGAAGTCGTCGCGGCGCAGGCGCGTCCCCTGCTCCACGTAGGCGTGCATCTGGCCGTACGTCTCGGGCGAGCCGAGACCGTAGATGCACGAGACACTCGCCACCACGATCACGTCGCGCCGCGAGAGCACCGAGCGAGTCGCGGAGTGGCGCAGCTTGTCGATCTCGTCGTTGATCGACGAGTCCTTCTCGATGTAGGTGTCCGTCGTCGGGAGATACGCCTCGGGTTGGTAGTAGTCGTAGTACGAGACGAAGTATTCGACGGCGTTCTTGGGAAACAGCTTCTTGAACTCGCCGTAGAGCTGCGCCGCGAGCGTCTTGTTCGGCGCCATGACGAGCGTCGGGCGCTGGAGCTTCTCGATCACCCACGACATCGTCGCGGTCTTGCCGCTGCCGGTGATGCCGAGCAGCGTCTGGTGTTTCACGCCCTGGCCGATACCGTCGACGATCTCTTCGATCGCGCGCGGCTGATCGCCGAGGGGCTTGTAGTCGGAGACGACTTCGAAGTCAGCCACGGCGCCAGCGAGTTCCCTGCGGCGAGTCCACGAGCGAGATGCCCAGCGCGGCGAGCTTCGCGCGCACTTCGTCGGCGCGCTTCCAGTTCTTCACGGCGCGCGCCTGGTCGCGCTCGCGCACCAGCCCGTCGATCTCTGCGTCGGTCTCGGCGGGCTCGATGCGCGCGGCGGCGAGCCCCAGCGCGAGCACCTCGTCCCACTCACACAGAAGTGTGTACTTCTCGCGCGCGCCGAGCGCCTCGCTGCGCACCGCTTCCCAGACGACGGCGAGCGCGCGCGGCGCGTTCAAGTCGTCGGCCAGCGCGGCTCGGAACTTCCCGCGCAGCTCCTCGGCGAGCGGCGTGCCCGCGCTCGAGGTCTGCTCGCGCAGCTCGGCCGCGTGGCCGACGAGCCGCCGCCACGACGCCTGGGCGCCGCGCAGCGCGTCGTCGGAGAACGTGAGCTGCTGGCGGTAGTGACCGCCCAGCGCGAAGTAGCGGAATACGAGCGGCTCGAACCCCTTTGCGACCATCTCGTCCAGATTCAACACGCTGCCGCCCGTCGACTTCGAGATCTTCTCGCCGTCGAACATCAGCCAGCCGGCGTGCATCCAGAAGCGCACCCACGGCCGCACCTCGAGCGCGTTTTCGGACTGCGCGATCTCGTTCGTGTGGTGCACGGCGATATGGTCGGCGCCGCCGGTGTGGATGTCGAACGTCTGTCCAAGGTATTTCGTGCTCATCGCAGAGCATTCGATGTGCCAGCCCGGAAAGCCGCGACCCCAGGGGCTCTCCCACTCCATCTGCCGGCGCGGGCCGTCCTTTGGCGAGAGCTTCCAGAGCGCGAAGTCGGCGACGTTCCGCTTCTCCGACGCGCGCTCGATGCGCGCGGTCGCCTCCTGGGCGGCGACGTCGATACGCGCGAGCTCGCCGTAGTGCGGGTCCTTCGAAGTGTCGAAGTACACGCCGTCGCTCGTGCGGTACGTGAAGCCCTTCTGCTCGAGCACGCGGATCATCTCGATCTGCTCGGGGATGTGGTCGGTCGCCTTGCACCAGACGTCGGGCTCGTGGAACGCGAGCTTCGCCAGATCCTCGCGAAACACGCGCAGCCAGCGCTCGGCGATCTCGCCAGCGCTCTGCTTCGCCTCACGCGCCGCCTTCTCCATCTTGTCGTCGCCCGTGTCGGCGTCGCTCTGCAAGTGACCCACGTCGGTGACGTTGATGACCAGACGCACGTCGTAGCCGAAGAAGCGCAGGCTGCGCGCCAACAGGTCGACGAAGACGTACGTGCGCAGGTTGCCGAGGTGCTGACGGCTGTACACCGTCGGACCGCAGGCATACACGCGCACGGTCGGCGGCAAGAGCGGCGCGAAGGCCTGCTTGCTCCGAGTCATCGTGTTGTAGAGCCGCAGCTGGCTCATTTCTGGCTCCGCTCGAGCAACACGATCGCCTGCGCGGCGATGCCCTCGCCGCGGCCGACCGGGCCCAGGCCGTCGGCGCTCTTGAGCTTTACGTTCACGCGCGCGGCCTCGACGCCGAGGAGCTTCGCGAGGCTCTCCTGAATCTCGATGCGAAACGGCGCGAGGCGCGGCTCCTCGGCGATGATCGTCGCATCCAGGTTCGCGATCGCGAGGCCCGCCGGCGCGAGCTTCGCGGTGATCTCCGCGAGCAGCAGCGCGCCGGACGCGTCGCGCCAGCGCGCGTCGCCCGACGGAAAGTGAACGCCGAGATCGCCCTGACCCAGCGCGCCGAGCAGCGCGTCACCGACGGCGTGCGCGAGTACGTCCGCGTCCGAGAAGCCGGCCAGCCCGCGCGCGTGCAGGATGCGCACGCCGCCCAAGAGCAGCGCGCGGCCCGTCACCAAACGGTGTAGGTCCCAGCCCTGCCCGATCCGCATCACGTCCCCTCGCGTGCGGCCAACACCGCCTCTGCGCGCGCCAGGTCCTCGGGGTGGGTGACCTTGAAGTTTCCCGCGCGTCCGGGCGCGACGCGCACCTCGACCCCCAGCCGCTCGACGAGCGATGCGCAGTCGGTCCCCTCTACACCGTCGTGTGACGCCTTCTCGAGCGCCTCGCGCAGCACGTCGACGCGGAACGCCTGCGGAGTTTGCGCGAGGCCGACGCGCGCGCGCTCGAGCGTGCGCTCGACCCGCGGCCCGTCGAGCCACTTGACCGTATCGCTCACCGGCAGCACCGGCAGCGCCGCGCCGGTCGCGCGCGCCGCTGCGAGCACCGCGCTCGCATCCGCCGGCTCGACCAAGCAGCGTGCCGCGTCGTGGACCAGCACCCACTCGAGATCCGGCCGCGCGCGCACCGCCGCCGCGAGTCCGATGAAAACCGAGTCCTGACGGCGCGCGCCGCCGCGGACGGGCGTGAGCCACTCGGCCGGCCCGGGGAAGCTCGCCGGACGCGCATCGGGCTCGGCGATCGCGCCGGGCGGAACCACGCACTGAACCGCGGCGACCTCGGGCGCACGTGCGATCGCGGCCGCGCTCCACTCGAGCAAGCTCCGCCCGCGCAGGCGCACGAGTCCCTTCGGGACTTCTCGACCGAGGCGGACTCCCTGCCCGGCCGCGAGGACCAAGGCCAGCGCGCGCATGACGGGCGAATATACCCCGATTGACTTCGCTCGCCTGCGGCTCGCTGCGTGCGCCTTTGGCGCTTGCCTTCTCGCTCGGGGCGGCCCTCGCTCGGCCCTACTTCACCGCGGCGCGGATCGAGGCTTCGATCTCTTCGGGGCCGGTGTTCTCGGCGGCGGCGAGCTCTTGGACCAGGAGCGAGCGCGCGTTCTCGAGCAGCTTGCGCTCGCCGAAGGACAGCTCCTTGGTGTGCTGCAGGCGCAGGAGATCGCGCAGCACCTCGGCCGTCTCGAAGATCGTGCCGACCTTCAACTTGTCCTGGAGCTCGCGGAACTGCCGGCTCCAGGCGATGCCGCTGCGCGCCTTGGTGCGCTTGCGCTCCTTCAGGATCTTCCAGATGCGCGCGGCCTCGGCGCCCTCGATCGGCGGGCGCAGGCCGACTTCTTCGATCCGATCGCGTGGAATCAGGATGCGCGATTCGTCGTCGAGCTTGCGCAGCACCAAGAACTCGAGCCGCCGTCCGGCGATCTCGCGCACTTGCAGCGCCTCGATGCGCGCCACGCCATGGCCGGGGTAGACGGCGAGCTCGCCGACCTTTACTTCCCACTTCCTGGCACCTGCCGCCAAGACGACCCCCCGGGAATGCCCACTCACGGTCGCCCTATCGTAACACTCGCGGAGGCCGCGAGGCGCCAGGGAAACGCGGTTGCACGAAGAACCCGCCGAGTCGTAGGCTGATGACCCATCGTTCAGTGCACTGTACCCCGCTTTCATCCCGCTGACCCGGAGCCGCCATGACCGCGCCCCGCAGCACGCGAACCAAGGAGGAAGTCGTCAAGGACTTCCGCACCGAGGGAATCGTGCGCGCGGCGCGGCGCGTGATCGCCGAGTCAGGCTTCGACGACGCGTCGATGGAGCGCATCGCGCAGGAGGCCCAGATCTCGAAGGGCACGATCTACCTCTACTTCCGGAACAAGGAAGAGCTGCTCGCGCACGTCGCCGACCACGGCTTCGGCGAGCTGATGGAGCGGGCGCGCCTGGCCACGACGCGCGCGCGTGGCACGGCGGCGAAGCTCGTGGGTCTCATGCGCGCCGCGCTCGAGCACACGGGCGAGAACCGCGAGATCTTCCGCGTGCTGCAAGAGCGCACGCAGTTCGGCCTCGAGCGCGAATCTCCGCTCGCGACCAAGCTCGAGCGCACCCGAGAGGAGCTGCTCCGCTTCGTCGAGGGAATCGTCGAACGCGGCGCGAAGAGCGGCGAGCTGCGCGAGTGCAACCACCGCCGTGCGGCGCGCTTCCTGATCGAGTCGATGCGCGGCGCGATCATCGACCGCCTGCAGAACCCGTCACCGAGCGGCGTCGAGACCGACGCCGCAGCCATCGTCGACTTCTTCCTGCACGGAGTCGGCGCGAGGGAGAAGAAATGACTCGCATCCTCCTGACACTGATCTGCGTATCCTTGGCCGCGCGCGCCGCGCAGGGTCAGGAAGGGCTGAAGCCCGAGGACATCCTGGGTCACGACACGGAGATCTCGCTGCTCCAAGCCGTAGAGCTCGGGCTCGAGTACAACCTGACCCTCGACGTCGTCCGCAACGATCCCGCGCTGGCGCGCGAGCGCGTGAACGAGGCCGAGGGCGTGTACGACCCGCTGCTCCTGGGCAGATTCAACCAGACTCACATCGAGACACCGGTCGCGAGCTCCCTGCAGAGCTTCTTCGGGACCTCCGGAAACCGTACCACCGACAATGGACTGCTGTATAACGGCGGCCTCCTGGGTGTACTGCCCTGGGGCCCGTCCTATTCGTCGGGCTACACCTTCCAGCGCCTGAACTCGAACTCGGGTCTCACCTCGCTGAAGCCGCAGTACACCTCGGGCTGGACCAACTCCCTCACGGTCCCGCTGTTGCGCGGCCTCTACTGGAGCACGCCGGATCTTCTGGTCCGCCGCACCACCGTGGGCCAGCAGATCAGCGACGCGACCTTTACCAGTCAGCTCGCGGACGGCGTCTTCCTGGTGGAGTCGACGTACTGGCAGCTCGCCGCCGCGCGCGCGTTCGAACGCGCGACCGCGAAGGGCGTCGACACGGCCAAGGATCTGCTCGAGCAGACCAAAGTCCAGTACCAGGTCGGCACCGTGTCTAAAGTACTCGTGACTCAGGCCGAGGCCGGCGTCGCGCAGCGCGAGTCGGACTACATCGTCGCGCTCAATGCGGCGAAGCGTGCGCAGGACATCCTGCTCAGCGCCATCCTCGCGCCCAGCGGCATCAGTGACTACTCGACGACGACCGTGCGCACCGAGGAGCCGACCTTCCTGCCTTACGAGATCGATCCGGAGCAGTCAGTGCAGAAGGCGCGAGCCAACCGCTCCGAGCTGATGGCTTCACAGCTCCAGGTCGAGGACGCCGACATCCAGAAAAAGTACGCGTGGAATCAGACGCTCCCGCAATTCGACGTGGGCGCGAGCTACACCATGAACGGGCTCTCTGGTACTCAGAAGGTGCCCGCGGGAACGCCTCGCCTGGGCCTCGCGGTTCCCGGCCCGGGCAACGATCTCAACAACCCGATCATCCCGGTCGTCCCCCAACCCGACTTCGGCTTCGGCACGTCCCGCTGGAGTGCGAACCGCGGCTACTTCGACGGGGAAGGCTTCCACAGCTGGACGTTCGGGGCGAACTTCTCGTATCCGCTCGGCAACGAGAGCGCCGACTCGCGCTACATCCAGCGCAAGATCGAGTTGCGGCGCGCGAAGACGACGCTGCGGCGCACGGAGCAGGACATCATCCTCGACGTGCGCACGGCGGTGCGTGAGCTGCAGAGCGCGATCGACCGTGTGAAGGCCGCCGAGCGCGCGCGCGTGGCGTCCGAGGAGACGCTCGCAGCGGAGCAGGAGCGGCTGCGGCTGGGGGATTCGACCCCGCACAACGTCCTGCTCTTTCAGGAGGACCTGCTCCGCGCGGAAGGAAACGAGATCAACGCGCGTCAGGTCTATCGCACCGCGATCTCCGCGCTGGAGCGCGCGCAGGGGACGCTGCTCGAAGCGAGGGGAATTTCCGTCGAGAAGGAGCGCGATCGCGGCATGGACGAGTACTGACTTGTCCGAGTTGTCAGCCCTCGTCGCTGCGGAGTACTCTCCATGCTCCGTCGCCGTCGAGCTTCGGTTGGGTTTGTGAGCCGTCTCACGGAACGAAGGTCGCAACGCGCCGCAACGTAGGTGCGCGAGCGGCGCCAAGACGTTCGGAGTTGTTCATGGCGTTGTGGAAAAACAAGGGTGAGGGTGAGGCTTTGGAGCGCAGCGTCGAGCCGAGTCGAGTGATCAGCACACCGCCGATCACGGCTCCCGCGGCGCAGCCGGAACGCCGTCACCCGGGGGGGTACGAGATGGCCAACATCGGTAAGTCGATCAGTATCAAGGGCGACGTCGTCGGCGATGAAGACACGATCCTCGAGGGACGCGTCGAGGGACGCGTGTCGCTGCGGAACTTTCACCTGACCATCGGGCCGAACGGAGACATCCAGGGCGAGGTCTCCGCCAAGCAAGTGACGGTGGTCGGGAAGATCGCGGGCAACGTGATCGCGAGCGAGCGCATCGAGGTGCGCGAGACGGGCCGCATTCAGGGCGACCTGATCGCCCCGCGACTCACCGTCGCCGAGGGCGCGGTGATCAACGGCGCGATTACGATGAAGGAAGCCAGCGCGCTAGAGAAGCTCCGCCCCGCGGAGAAGAAGCTCGAAGCCGCGCCCCCGCCTTTGATCGGCCAGAAGGCGAGCTAAGCCCCCAGGGTCCGCCCGCGCGAGACACGCGCGGGCCCCACAGGTACTAGCTCGTTGCTCTGCTCGGTCGCGCGCGGCGCTCCGGCTTCGCGGCCGGCACCGGGTGCCCGTAGCGGCGCGCGAGCCAGATGAGCACCGCGCTTGCGATGTAGATCGACGAGTACGTGCCGACCAGGATCCCG
>JBGQIB010000009.1:0-50900 GCA_041498295.1 bacterium
CAAGCGCCGCAGGCGCGCGCAGTGAGGCGCAGCCGAGCGTAGTCAATATGGAAGGCGAGGCGAGGGCCGTCCCGAAGCCGAGCCCCGCAAGCGCCCCAGGCGCGCGCAGTGAGGCGCAGCCGAGCGTAGTCAATATGGAAGGCGAGGCGAGGGCCGTCCCGAGCCGAGCCCCGCAAGCGCCCCAGGCGCGCGCAGTGAGGCGCAGCCGAGCGTAGTCAGTCAGTAAGGGGCGCCGGCGATCTCCAGCCTCGGGGTGAAGCCGCGCTCGCGGAGCTTCGCGGCTTCGTTGCTGAGCGAGGCGATGTCGCGGAAGCCGGCGAGATACACATCGTAGCGCTGCGCGGCGCCGACGTCATCGTGCCACTCGATCACGAGCGGGTCGCCGGGGAGATCCGCGATCTCGGGCAGAAGCTCCGTCGCCGCTTCGCGGGAGTCACGCGTGGCGACGAGCAGCGCATAGGGCTCGCTGGCCAGCGCGCGCAGCGGCTGAATGCGCAGGTTGCGGCGCTGGAACGCGAGCACGCGTTCCATCTGCTCCGCGCGTTCTTCGGACGGTGAGTGAATCTGCGTCGCCTGAACGGCGGCGACCATGCGCCGGCGCACCACGCGCTCGCTGGTCGCTTTGAAAAGCCAGCCGAGGATCGGGATCCTGCGCAGATACGGCACTCCCTCCTCGATGCTTACGGTCCGATCGCGCGGCGCGGAGCCGATCAGCACTACCGCGCCGTCCGTGAGTCGTACGGTCGCCTCGAGCTTGAACTGATCCAAGGTCGGTCCCGTCGCGGATGCTGTATCCGCCACCGTCGGTGAGACGGACGAGATACCGATCGCGATCTCGACCAGCGCGAGGTGCTCGGAAACCGACACCGGCTTCACGCGCAGATCGATGCCGACGTCCTGGCGCTCGATGTTCTGCGAAACCGAGAACGCGTTCGACACGGAGCCCGGAGTCGTCGTGCTCGTAGTCTGGGAGCTGCCCGTGGTCGAGCTGCTCGTGCCGTTGCCACTCACGGGAACCGGCACGTTCTCGCCCGCAAAGATGTGCTGCTCCTCGCCGCTGGCCGCGAGTAAGTAGGGACTCGCCAGGGCCCGGATCGTCAGGTCGCCCTCCGCCGCGGTGATCTGCGCTCCGCCGGCGGGCGCGACGATGGTGGTCGGCGTGCCGTCGGGGCCGATGACCGGCAAGAGCAGCGGCTGGCGGGTGAAGCGCGCCAGGAACGAACTGGCCTGAACGGCTTCGCCCGCGAGGAGCGGCACGGGATCTCCGAACGCGGCGAACGCGACCATGTCGCTCGCGTCGTTCGGGATGATGAGCGGCAGCAGCGCGTCGAAGCCGAGGTCGAGCGCGTGCGTCGTCTCGACGGTCCAGACCGAGACCTCGATCGCGATGCGCGTCGGAATGCGATCGAGCTCGCCGATGATGTCGGCGAGCAGCGCGAACGTGGCGGGGTCGGCCGAGATCAGGAGTGAGTTCGTCGGATCGTCGGCGACGACCGAAAAGCTGTTGCCCGGGGGCTTCGCCAGTGACCCGGTTGCTCTGCCCGCCCCAGCCCTCGTCCCCGCGCCCGCGCTCGTCCCAGTCACCGCCCTGTCCTCGAGCGAGATACTGCTGAGCTGCTTCGCGAGCTCGGTCGCGACGGCGTTGACGACGCGTACGACGTGCACGGAGCCCTTCGAGCGCGCGGGCACGTCGACCAGCGCGACGTACTTCTTCGCCTCCGCGAGCCGCTTCGGTGCTCCCGCGACGATGAGCGAGTTGGTGCGCAGATCGACGGTCACTTTGAACGGGAGCTCGGGCCGCGTGTCGTGGTCCGGCTTGAGGAGCGTGCCGAGCTGCGTCGCGACTGCGCTCGCGTCGGCCCAGCGCAGCGGCAACACCTCGAGCTGGTTCGCCGCGGCTTGGTCGAGCGCCCGCAGCAGGTCGAGCAGATGCGCGATCCGGTCCTCGGCCGCGGCGATGATCAAGCTGTTCGTCGGCGGGTACGCGATCACGAGGCTCGAGCGATCCGCGGGCATGAGCAGGCGCGCGAGCTCCTGCGCGTTCGCGGCCGAGAGCCGGACGAGCGTGGTCACCATGCGCTCGGAGTCCTCCGACACCGAGCGGTGAATCCACGGAGCAGCGCTCTTCGCGGC
This sequence comes from bacterium, assembly GCA_041498295.1. Lineage (GTDB taxonomy): Bacteria > Myxococcota_A > UBA9160 > SZUA-336 > SZUA-336 > VGRW01. Next base: position 2,134 of record JBGQIB010000009.1, read on the forward strand.
CTCGATCGGCAGAATGAGATAGCCGCCGCCGGGCGTCGGCACGGGCGCGAAGCCGATCGTGAGCAGCGCCGCGTTCAGGATCTCGAACGCCTCGGCGGGACTCACCTTGTCCTCGAGCGCGATGGTGAGCTGACCGCGCAGGCCCGGCTCCATGATGATGCGCGTGCCGGTGGCCCGGGCGACCGCCTCGACGATCGCCGCGGGCTGCGCGTCGCGGAAGTTGAGGAGGAGTTTCTCCTCGTCCGCGTGGGCGCGGGGCGCGGCGCCGGCGCACAGCACTGCGAGCGCTAGGCCGAACAGGCTGCGGGCGGAGTGGCGCATGCGGCGGAGGATACCGCCGCGCCCGCTCGGCGCCCGACTAGGTCGCGCGCGAGTGACTCAGACGATCGGCGCGAACGCGATCAGGTTGTCGAGCGCCGTGCCCGAGCCAAGGCCGTTCATGGGCAGCACACTCGCGAACTCGCCGGCGCGATTGTGCAGCGCCAAGTAGTTGAGGACGATCGACTGTGCCAACAGAGTGACGTTGTTCGCGACCGCGGTCGCCGCGGTCTCGACCGAGCCGTTGGGCCGGTAGTAGCCGATCTGGTTGGCGTTGGGACGCGTCAACGCCGGGGGGCCCGTCGGGCTGTAGACCAGCACGAAAGTCGCGGCAGCGTCCGAGTTGTCGCCCGTCCACTGGCCCTTGCCGCGGCCGCCCGTGGAGTTGTCGATCATGCCGTTCGACGTGAGCGCGCCGTCGCTGATCACGTACAGCATCAGCGGCGCTGCCTTGCGCGCGGCGAACTCGAGCATCGAGCCCATCATCTGGCCGGCCTGAAAGTCGCGGTCCTCGCCGGTGGCGCGCGTGCCGTCGTGGTAGTCGTAGCCGCCCTGCTCGATCGTGCCCGCGCCGGCGTAGCCGCCGACGACGAGCTTCATCACCGCGGCCGACTTCTGGAAGCGTGCCTGATTCAGCTCCGTGGCCGTGAAGATCGACGTGCCCGTGCCGACGATGTCGGTGTCGAGATTCGGGTTCACGACGTCAGGGTTGCCGAAGCGCGAGATCAAGTCTGTGGTCTGCACGTAGCTGCAGTGCACCAGCTCCTCGAGGTTCGGGTCCTCGGCGACCTTGGTGAGCTTGATCGCGCTGATGTCCTCGGCCGCCTTCGCGACCTGACCCGCTTGTGTCTGGTTGAGAAGTGACACGAGCTTGCCGGTGTCGACCAGGCCCGTGGCGTCGCTCGCCGAGGCGACCTTGGTCGGACGCACGCTGGGGTCGATCATGGCCATGGGCGCGGCCGAGTTGCCGCCCGAATCCGACGCGTCGGTGCCGACCAGGGCCACGAGGTCGCCGTTCGCGCCGGCCTTGTTGATGCCGTACATCGGATTGTGCGGGTTGTTGCCCGTGTCGTTGTCCGAGCGCGCGCAGAAGATCGTGCCGTTCACGTTCGCGCGCGTGGTCGTCGAGGTCTTCGACAACATGCCGCGCAGAAACGCGCTGTCCGCATGGAAGGCGAGGCCGAACTCGGTGTTCACCTGGTTGGCGTTGCCCGGAGTCATGCCCGACGGCAGGCCGAGCTGCGAGTAACCCGCAGCGGTCAGCAGGTCGAGCTGCCCGCCGGGCCCACCGACGAGCACGTTCGAGCCCGCGATGTTCGCGCCGCCCGCGAGGTCGAGCACGATGAACGGGACCAGCCCCGCGCCCGCGCGCACTGAGCAGACGAATGCCTGCGCGTTCGCTTTGCGCGCGCCGAACATGCCGAGCACGGTCGGCGCCATGACCAAGCCGACTCCCGAAAGAAAGCCCTGCGCGAGAAAGTCGCGTCGAGTCACGGGCCGCTTGTGATCGTGCAGGATCAGCGGGGCGTCCGGGTGAGTGGGTTTTCGTGTAGTCATTCGAGTGTCCTCTCGAGTCCTATTGGAGTTGCACGGCGCCGCTGGATAGCACCGCCGAGCAAACGCCCTTGACCGCGTTTCTCGTGAAAGTCGCGGGGCAAGTCGCGGCCGTGCAGCCCGTAGTCAGCTGATCGAACAGCGTGTTCAAAACCGGACGTACGTCCGTCTGCGCCGGCTGATTGTTGAGAGACGTGCCGATCATCTTGTCCACGAGCGGGTTGATGATCGCGTCGCGCTTCGCCTGCGAGTCGAACGCGGTCGTGCCGGGCTGCGTGAAGTCGAAGCCGCCGGCTCCGAAGAACGCGTTGCGCAGCGTCGTGTTCTCGACCAGCTGGTCGCAGAACTCGAGCGAGAGACGCGCGATGCCGACCTGCTGCGCCGACACGAACCCGTAGGGATCGTTCGTACCCGGCAGCTGCTGGAGTAGCTCGAGGTAAGTCGCCTTCACGCTCGCGTTGTTGGAACCCACGCCGGTGAGCTTGCCCATGGTGTCGTTGATCTCGGCGAAGTCGCGAACGCCGATGCCCGGGAACGGAGTTGCCGGCCCAGGCGTGGGCGGCGGGTTCGGGCCGATGTCCGCGATCGGCTCCGAGAGAGCGCCGAGTGTGTCGAAGAAGATGTGGAAGGTGTCTTGATCGGCACCGAGATCCTTCGGTACGACCTGACACTGAGTCGAGAGCTGCGTCCTCGACGTGGTCACCGGGATGTTCAGGGTGCGGAAGCTCTGGCTCGCGATCGGCGCGACGCCGTTCACCGCGACCCGGATGGTCTGCACCGAGAAGCCCGTGCGGCCGTTCGTCTCGAGCACCGGCGCGCAGAACAGATAACTGTACGCGTCGAACTCGCTGACCTGGAACTCGACCCAGGCGCCGGCGCCGAGCGTCGAATCGAGGCCGAAGCGCAGCGTGTAGCGCTGGCTCGCGCCAGCGAGGTAGTTCTGCAGGATCTGCGCGGGAGTCAGCGCGCTCCGGAAGATTGCGACGCTCTTCACCACGCCGCGCCAGGTGCGGTTGTTGGTCGGCTCGCGCCCGATCGCGAAGTTGAAGGTCGGGTCCCAGCCGATCAGCAGCCCGGCGGGTACCGGATCGACGTCGTCGGTGAAGACGCCGTCGACGTAGATGCGGCGCCCGTGCATCTGATCGTACGTCAGCACGGCGTGTTGCAGGTTGGCCTGCAAGTCCTGGTCGCCGTCCGACGTCGCGAACTCGGGCTTGCCGTTGTTGCGGTCCTGCGCACTCACTTTCGGGTTCAATGCGCTGTTGCGGTTGAATGCGTCATAGGCGTACAGGGCCTGGCCCAACATGAAGTTGTGGTGGTCGGCGTCCTTGGCGTACGACACGATGCGCGCCGGATTCTCGACCGAGCCCTGCGTCGTGTTCGCGGGGATGACCCACGCCTCGACCGAGTACTCCTGCGAGCCGTTGCCGCTGGCGATCTCGTTGTAGAGCTTCTTGGAGTCGTTCGGGTCCGCCATCGCGCGGCCGCCGTCGAAGACCACGCCGCCGCCCGACTGCCAAGCATACGTGCCCGAGAGAGTCAGGTTCATCGTCGGACCGACCGGCGCCGTGTCGGCGGCGATCGTTCCGGTGCCTTCCTCGAACTTCCAGTACGCGATCATGTCGCCCTGGAAGCGGCCGCTCTCCGCGCGCGCCGCGTTCAGGAAGCTGCGGCCCTCGCTCGTGATCACGCCCTGCGGATTGATGGCGTTCGGATCGTTCGGATCGGGCGGCTGCGCAGTCACGACTGCGTCGGCCCACATCTGAATCGCAGCCTGCATCGTCGCCGCGTTCGCGGCGCAGTCACTCCAGCAGAAGTGGCGGTCGACGGCGAGACGCAGTACGAGGCGCGAGCGCGCGGGATCGAGCAGTCGCACCTTTTGGTTGTCGACCACCGCCCGGAACGCGGTCTCGGCGTCCGGATGCGCGATGTGCGGGAAGCCCGGGCCCGAGCCCGCGTGGCACTGCACGCAGTACTGGCGCATCAGCGGATAGACGCCTGCTTCGAACGCGGCCTGGCCCGCGGCGCCGCCGCCGCCGGGCACGCCGACGCCGATGCCCGCGCCGCCGGTGCCGCTGCCGCCATTGGGGACGTTGGTCGGCGAGGAGCCGGTGTCGCGGCCGTCGCCGCTGCCGCCGCCGCCGCCGCAGCCCGTCGCCGCGAGGGCGAGGACGAGCGCCGTGAGAGTGACTGCGTGTCGCGTCAACATCGGCTTAGTTCCCCATGCAATAGGCGGCGGTCTCCGCGAAGACCCGCTTCATGCTGTAGTTCATGGCCTCGAAGTGATCCGCGATGCTCTGCACCGCGGTGAAGTCCGCGGCGGACTGCGGCGCGTGCATGCAGACTCGTGTGAATACCTTCTGCACCTGACACTCCGAGAACGCGCGGCTCGCGCCGACTTCCGCGCCCAGGCTCTGCGCGCCGTTGCCGGTGGCCATGGGCCCGCGCCACCCGAGGGCGGAGTTCGGGCCGACGCGCCACAGATTCCACCAGGTGTCACTCGTCGTGACGTGACCGCCGGGGAAGTTGTTGGCGTTGATCAGGAACTTCGGCTGCACGACGCCGCGCGTGAAGACCATGCGCATGGCGTCCGGATCCCACTGGTAGTAGGCGAACGCGCCCGCGAGCGCGTCCATGCCGCTGTGACAGCCCACGCAGGTGTTGTGGAAGATGCGGCTGTCACCGCCCGGGCTGCGAGTCACGTCCTGCCGGATGTAGTCCGCGGGCCGCGTGATGTCGTTCAGCTGCTCCATGTCGCGACACAGGAAGTTGATCGCGGTGAAGCGCCACATACGGCGGTTCGTGCCCGCCGAGAAGTACGCCTCGGCGCCCGCGCGCGTCGTGATCACGCCGGCCGCCTCGGTCGACATGATCTGCGCGCCGGGCAACGTCGACTGCGGCACGCCGTGCAGGTTCGCCGGGTTCGACAAGTCGATGCTGTTCTGCTGCAGCTGCAGGTAGTGGTTGTTGTCGGTCGGCGAGTAACCCGCGGACACGACGGCGTTCGGCGCGACGTAGACGAGGTCGGCCGAGAGCACCGTGTTGAACGGCACGTCGTCGCGGACCATGCCGATCACGGTGGCGCTGTAGTCGTTCAAGTCCGCGAAGACCGTCTTCGAGACGTTCGTCCAAGGCGTCGCGAAGTTCTTCAGCGCGGAGTTGTAGAAGATGGGGTCGTTCATCGCCGTGTACGCCGCAGCGATCGGATCGCCGCCCACGATCGAAGCCTCCATCGAGGAGAGCACGGCTTCGGAGGGCGGTACGCCGACCAGTCGATCGTGGATCCGCTTGGCCTGCATGCGCTCGGTCGGTCCCGCAACCGCGGAGTGGGCAGACAGCACGAGCAGGCCTACGAGGGCCAGCACCGCGCCGGCTCCCCGGCCGCGCAATCTGCAAAGGCGATCCATCACTGCTCCTGTCGGTCGTGTCGGTGTCTGTGCACCAGTTGCGCTCGGATACATTCATCGGCGGAGCACAGTCGGTACCTTCGTGAGACAGATCACCAAATCCGCGCCGTGAGTCGGTTCGCGCGAAATGCGGCTGAAGTTGCGCGCTCCCTGCCGTTCAGACGCCGTGCAGTTGCGGTGAGGTGAGTCACAAGACTGCCCGCCGTTTGGTCGATGAGGGTTGGGTCGCAGTTCGCGACGAGGCCCTCAATCGATGCGCAACACACGAGCACCCGTTGGCGCGGGCATTTCCGCGCTCGTCTTTTCCGCCGCAGTTCTCGCGTTCGGCCTCCTGCCGGGGCGCGCGTTCGCCGTCGATGCGAATCAGCCCGCGCCCGCCTTCTCGGCGCACTCGCTCGATGGCAACGCGACGCTCAGCCTCGGCGCCTACAAGGGGAAGGTCGTCTTCCTCGACTTCTGGGCGTCCTGGTGCGGGCCGTGTCAGACCGCGATGCCGCTCATCGAGTCACTGCGCAACGAGTTTCCGGCGGATCAGTTCCAGGTCCTCGCGGTCAACATCGACGAGAATCCCGCGAAGGCGAAGGCGTTCCTGGAGAGCCGTAAGGTCAAGGTCGGCTACCCGAGCGTGAGCGATCCCGAGGGACGCCTGCCGGCGACCTACGGCCTCAAGACCATGCCGACCTCGTATCTGATCGATCGCAACGGCGTGGTGCGCTCGGTGCACGCGGGCTTCCGCGCCAGCGACCTGGATGGGCTGCGCGCCGAGATTCGCGCCCTGCTCGGCACGCCGCCGGTTCCGGCGGCTGCGGAGGCGAAGTGATGAATGGCGTGACTCGCGTCCTGCGCGCGCTCGCGATCGCCTCGCTGCTCTCGCAAAGCGGCTGCGCAACCATCGGCGAGACCTGGAACAGCATGTGGTCGGACGTGAAGCTGCCCGACTTCCCGGCATTCGACGAATACACCGAGAGCCCGAAGAGCTACGTCGAGATCGCTCTCGAGCACGACTTTCTCGTGCGCGTGAAGCCGTGGGAGCGCTCGGTGCTCGCGCGCCACGACATGGCGTGGGACCCGGACGGGCTCGAGGCGGCGCGGCGCAATCACACGTTTTTCAGCAAGGAAGCCACCATGCCCGGCGGGAGCGCCGGCGGCGGCGGCTGCGGTTGCAACTAGCGCTCTGGGCTTTGCGGCCTACGGAGGGGTGAGATGAGACGCTCTCGCAGGGAGCGGCGGCGCGAGCGCGCGACACTACGCGCACTCACGTCGAGTGCGCTCGCGCTGCTCGGAGTGGCCGGCAAGGCCTCGGCCGACACCGCGATCGACCACGTCGAGACGTCGTACAGCTTCTCGACTTACTCGGAAGACAAGCTCGAGTCGTCGAAGACGATCCCCAACGGCGAGCGCAACCGGTTCGAGGTGTCGACGCAGCAAGTCTCGCTGGCGGCGCCGATCACGGACTGGTTCGACATGTCGATGCAGGTGACGCACGAGACGATGAGCGGCGCGAGCCCCTGGTACAACACTCAGGACGCCGCGGGAACCCCGATTCAGATCATGTCCGGCGCCACGATCACGGATACGCGCAACGATCTCAACCTGCACGCGAACTACTACACCGAGAACGGTAGGCTCGGCTTCAGCGGCGGTTACTCGACCGAGAACGACTACGACGCGATCAACGTCGGCACCGACGGCGAGCTCCACTTCAACGAGAAGAACACGACACTCTCGGGCGGGCTCGGTCTCTCGTTCGACCAGCTCACCCCGACCGGCTCCGACCTCTACACGCTGCGCCCCTCGCAAGAGTCGAAGCAGAGTTACTCCGGCTTCGTCGGCCTCGGCCAGGTGATCAACCGCCGCTCGATGATCCAGAGCAGCTTCACGTACAACTGGAGCAAGGGCTATCTCAGCGATCCGTACAAGGAGGTGTTCGGCATCGGCAACCGATTCTTCGGCGACGATCGCGGCGGCGCGCGGCACCAGTTCGCGTTCCTCGTGCGCTACAACCGGCACGTCGAGGAGACGGAGTCGACCTTTCATCTGAGTTATCAGTACTACATCGATACCTGGGGCGTGAGCTCGCACACCGCGGAGCTCGACTGGTACCAGAACTTCGGCGACGCGATCCAGATCGCGCCTCACGTTCGCTACTACTCTCAGACCGCCGCGAACTTCTACCTCCCGTATCTGCGCCTGAACCAGGCGCCGCTCCCCGAGATGTCGAGTGACTACCGGCTGTCGGCGTACGGCGCGCTCTCGTTCGGCGTGAAGGGCGAGTACGCCTTTCACACGCCTTGGTTCCGCGACATCGAGTGGCGCGCGAATCTCTCGGTCGAACGCTACCTCTCGAGCGGTGACCTCTCGCTCACGAGTGTCTCGGTGCCTGCGCCGGGCTTGGTGAACTTCACCGTGCTGAGCGCTGGGCTCACCGTCGTGTTCTAGCGCCGTGCTGCTCGGGCGCTACCCGTTCCGCGCCATGGGCAGCCCCTGCGAGCTGCACCTCTACGGTGAGTCGCGCGGCGAGATCGACGGCGTCGCCGACGCGGCAAAGGCGCTCGTGCTCCGCATCGAACACAAGTACTCGCGCTACCGCGACGACAGCGTGGTCGCGGCGATCAACCGCAGCGCCGGCGATCCCGCGGGGATCGAGGTCGACGAGGAGACCGCGAGCCTGCTCGACTACGCGCACACGGCCTACGAGCAGAGCGGCGGACTCTTCGACGTCACGTCGGGCAGCTTGCGGCGCGTGTGGAACTTCAAGTCCGGGCGCGTGCCTTCACGCGCCGAAGTGACTGAAGCGCTCGGCCGCGTCGGTTGGTCGCGCGTGCGCTGGTCGCGGCCGCGGCTCGTGCTGCCCGTGGCCGGAATGGAGCTCGACTTTGGCGGCTTCGGCAAGGAGTACGCCGTCGACTGCGCCACCGATCTGTGTCGCGCGCGCGGCGTGCGCCACGGCATGGTCGACTTGGGCGGTGACCTGCGCGCGATCGGCCCGCACCCCGACGGCCGCCCCTGGATCGCCGGCATCCGCGATCCGCGCGCGCCCGAACGCCCCATGGCGAGCATTCCGCTGTTCAGCGCGGGCCTCGCGACCAGCGGTGACTACGAGCGCTGCATGATCGTCGACGGTGTGCGCTACACCCACATCCTCGACCCGCGCAGCGGCTGGCCGGTCACCGGCCTGCGCAGCGCGAGCGTCGTCGCGCCGCAGTGTCTCGTCGCCGGCACCGCGACCACCATTGCGCTGCTCAAGGGTGCCCGCGGCGGCGCGCGCTTCCTCGACGGACTGCGCCTGCCGAACGTGCGCATGGACTCCGAGGGCCGGATCAGTGGGTCACTTGGCGCGAGCGACGAGCGCCGCCCCCTCGCTGCTGCCCTCGCTACAGCGCGCTGACGCGCCGGAACACGGCTCGGTGTACGAGCCGCGACTCGGAGAATCCGTCGCCGTCTCGGCCGGGCTCCGTCTCCTGCATGACGATCTCCGACCGATTCCGCGATTCTAGCGCCGGATCGAGTGGCCGATGCGCAGCAGGTGGCCGTCGGGATCGCGCAGGGCGAACTCGCGCGTGCCCCACGGGGTCGAGGCGATCGGCTCTGCGATTGCGGCGTTCTTCTCGCGGCACAACGCGTAGGCGAAGTCGGCATCGTCGACGAGCACGCAGCAGGTGGCGGGCGCGTGCGGCGGCTCGGACCTGGCGAGAAACAGCTCGACGTTGCGCGCGCGCACGGCGCCGAAGCTCTCGCCGCGCGTCCACGCGATCTCGAGCCCGAGCACGTCGCGGTACCAGGCCTGCGACGCGGCCACGTCCGCCACGGGCAGCTGCGGCGTGATGCCCCTCCACATTCCAGTGTCTCCCCTACACCGCTGCGTATCGGCGGAGATCAGCGTCCCTTCACTCCGCGAGGGTCGACGATGACGACTTTGGGCAGACCGCCGCGCTCGATGTCGAGCTTCACGGGCTGTGACCAGCTGAGGCCGCGCGCGACGTTCATGGCGCGGCCGCTGCTGTCGACTGGCGTGCCCTGGATCGCCGTGATCACGTCGTCGCTGCGCAGGCCGAGGCGCTCGAGCATGCTGTCCGAGACGATGTTCATCACCGCCACGCCGCGCAGCTTGCCGTCGTCGCCCATCACCGGCGCGAAACGAGCCTGCGCCGCGAGATTCGCCAGGAGCTCGTCGTTGCTGCGCGCGACGTCCGCTTCGCTCGCCGCGGCGGACGCGGCCGGCGCGGACGAGGCGCGGGCGGCCTGACGCGCGGCGCGGCGCGCAGCCGGAGCCGGTCGCGACGCGCCCGAGGCGTGCGCCGATTCGGTGGCGCTCCCCGAGTCACCGTCCTGGACGTCGGCCGGACTCGCGGGCGCGCTCGTGACCGTACCGACCGCGGACCGACTCACGGACGCCAGTCGCAGTGTCTCGACCTTGCCGCCGCGGCGCAGCAGCACGGCGTCGCCGCGGATCTCGAGCACCTCGGCGCCGTCGAGATCGCCGCCAGTGCGCAGCACGCGCGTCGCCCCACCTTGATCGATCACCGCCAGCGAGCGCGCGACGTCCGAGGAGACCACCGTGCCGAGCAGGCGCACGCTACCGTGTGACTCGGCGGCGCGGCCCGAGTGACTCGGGGCGAGCACCAGAGTCGCGGCCAGAATCACCGCGAGCGCGATTCGTTCACGCGCCACGGGCGTCCCGCGCGCGCAGCGCGTCGAGCAGACCGTCGATCGTGAGCAGCTCCGACAGCACCCGCGGCTCCGCGGGAGACGCCGGGTCGTACACGACGTAGAGCGGCACCCCGGCGCGCCCGAAGCGCGCCAGCTCCTTGCGGATCGCCTCGTCGCGCAAGGTCCAGTCCGCCTTGAACAGCGCGAAGTCGCGGCGCGTGAGCTCTTGCTTCACGCTCTCGCTCGCGATCACCCTGCGCTCGTTCACGGCGCACGTGAGACACCAGGCCGCGGTGAAGTCCACGAACACCGGCCGGCCGCCGCGCAGCTCCGCGGCGATCGCGTCCGGGTCGAACGGCTGCCAGCCCGAGCGGGTGGCGGCCGCGCTGGGCGCTGCGGGCGCGTGCGCCGGCGCCGCACGCCACAGCGGGCGCAGCGCGACGAGGCTGACGAGCGCGATCGCCGCGGCGATCGCGAGCCCCCGCCCGCCGCGCTCCACCATTTGGTGTAGGCCGTAGAGCCACGCGCACAGCGCGAGCAGCAGCGTGAGCACCAGCGCGCCCGCGACGGCGTCGACGCCCGCGGTGCGCCCGAAGATCCAGAGGGTCCAGGTCGCGCTCGCGAGCAGCGCGAAGCCCAGCGCCGTGCGCAGCTTCCCCATCCACGGACCGGAGCGCGGCATGAGTCGCGCAGTCACTGGCGCGAGCGCCACCAGGCAAACGGGCGCGGCGAGGCCGAAGCCGATGGCGACGAAGATCGCGACGATCGAGACAGCGGAGCCCGCGAACGCGAAGCCGACGGCCGTGCCCAGGAACGGCGCCGAGCAAGGCGTGGCGAGCACCACCGCGAGCAGACCGTCGAAGAAGCTGCGGCCGACGCCCGTCGCGTTCTGGCCTACACCCGCCAGTGACGCGGGCGTGCCGATCTCGAACACACCGAACAGATTCAGCGCGAAGCCGACCAGCAAGAGCGTGATCGCGAGCGCGAAGCGAGGCTCCTGGAACTGGAAACCCCAGCCAACGTAGGTCCCCGCGGCGCGCAGCGCGATGACCAGCGCGGCGAGCGCGAGCATCGCGCTCTCGACGCCCGCGAAGTAGCCGGACGCGTGCGCCGCCGTCTCGCGCCGGCTCTGGTGGCCGAGGTCCGCGAGCGCGAACACCTTCAGCGCCAGCACCGGGAGCACGCAGGGCATCGCGTTCAGCACGAGCCCGCCGACGAGCGCGAGCAGGAACGCGTAGGCGAACGAGGGCGCGCCGTTCGAGGGCGCCGAATCCTCGGAGCGCAGCGGCAGATCCAGCTCGACGAAGCGCACGCCGCCGCCGCTCTGGCGCAGCTCAAGCACCCCGGCCAGCCGCGCGTCCGACGGCGCGCCATCGGTCGTCGAATGTCCCTCGACCGCGAGCGTGAGGGCGCGCGCGCCCGGAAGCGCCGGGCCGCTCGTCGCGTCCGAGAGCGCCACGACGGGACTCGCCGCGGGAATGAATGCCGCCGAATCGGCGGCGCAACTCGAGTCACCAAGCGACTCACTCGCGGCGCCGCACGGACGCACCGTGAGGCGCGCGCGCACTGGCTCACCGGCACGCTTCGCGAGCTCGACCCCGTTCACACCGACTTCGACGCCGAGCGCCGCCGCGGGCAGCGGCACGCGCGCCGCGAAGTGCTCGAAGAGCGCGTGCGTGCGCTCGGCGAGCGCCGCGGAGCTGCCGCCCGCGAGCGCGCGGTCCAGGTCGCGCGTGAGCGAGACCTTGCCCGGGATGCACTGGTCCTTGCAGACCAAGAAGTCGGTCTCGACGCGCACCGCGCGCGGGCCGCTCGGCGGCGCCAGGCGCACGAGCTCGCTCGAGAGCAGAACCGCACCCTCGTATCCGAAGCTCGTCAGGCCCGCCTCTTCGTCGCGGAACACCTCGGGCGCGGGCCACGCGAGCGGGCCGACTTCGCCGCCGTCCACCTGCCAGCGCACGCGTGTCGGCAGCCCGGCCTCGCCGGGGTTGCGCCAGTACAGGTGCCAGCCGGGGTCGAGGCGGAAGAGGGCGCCCACGCGCGCGACTCGGCCGGGCGCGGGCGCGGCGTCGATCAGGAGCCGCACCTCGACGCGCGGCTTTATCGCATCGGGCGCAGCGATCGCCAGCGCACCCGCGGGCACAGGAATGGGGAGATCGCTCTCTGCCCAGCCGTGGCTCGGCGCGCCTGCGTGCGCCTCGGCTGAGGACACCGGCAGCGCCAGCACGGCGGCGAGAATCGATCCTAGAACGGCGCGCATTCCCATTCGAGGACCCATCGGCGCAGACGCCGGTGCGGCTTGTGATCCAGGCACGCGCAGCTCGGGTCAGGATGTGCGCAAGTCGCGCGCAGGGAGCGACGATCTCGAAGGGTGAAGTGGCCGCGCTGCCTTGGTAACCTCGCGCGCGGCCGTGCCGGGAGGTTGCTTGCAGAGCTTTGATCCGATTTCGCGCGCCGAGCTCGCCGAGCGGCGCCGCCGCTTTCAGAGCCAGCTTGGCGAGGGTGTCGCGCTCGTCGCAGGGGCGCACGCGCGCACGCGCTCGCACGACACGGAGTACCCCTTCCGGCAGGATTCGGACCTCTGGTACCTGACCGGCTTCGAGCAGCCCGAAGCCGTGGCGGTGTTCACGCAGGGCCACTTCACGTTTTTCGTGCAGCCGCGAGACCCGCTGCTCGAGACCTGGAACGGCCGGCGGCCGGGAACGGAAGGGGCAGTCACTCGCTACGGCGCGGACGAGGCGCAGCCGATCGGCGAGCTCGCCGCGAAGCTGCCCGGCCTCTTGGAGAACAGGCCCCGTCTCTGGCACACGTTCGGGCGCGACCGCGCGCTCGACGACATGGTGGTCGCGGCGCTCGCGGACGTGCGCACGCGCGCGCGCCGCGGCGTGACGGCGCCGACCGAGATCGTGTCACCGCACGACGCGATCCACGAGATGCGGATCCGCAAGTCCGAGGGCGAGCTCGAGATCATGCGCGCCGCGTCCGCGATTTCGGCCGAGGCGCACCACTGCGCCGCACATCTGTGTCGCAGCGGCGTGCGAGAGTACGAGCTCGAAGGGGAGCTCTTGCGCGCGTTCCGGCGCGGCGGCGGCGCGGGTCCCGCGTACAACCCGATCGTGGGCGCGGGCGACAACGCGACGATCCTGCACTACGTCGAGAACCGCGACGCGCTCGCCGACGGGCAGATCGTCCTGATCGACGCCGGGGTCGAGCTACACGGATATGCGTCGGACGTGACGCGCACCTACCCGGTGGGCGGCCGCTTCAGCGGCGCGGCCCGCGACGTGTACCAGGCGGTGCTCGATTCACAGACCGCGGCGTTCCGCGCGGTCGCGCCCGGAGTCACTCTACCCGAGATTCACGCGGTGGCGCTGCGCCAGCTCGTACTCGGCCTGGTCGCGCTGGGCGCGCTCTCCGGCGACGTCGACGAGTTGATCAAGACCGAGGCGTACAAGCCGTTCTACATGCACTCGACCGGTCACCTGCTCGGTCTCGACGTGCACGACGTCGGCACGTATTACGCCGACGGGAAGCCGCGACCGCTCGAGCCGGGCATGTGTTTCACGATCGAGCCCGGCCTCTACTTCAGCTCGACGGAGCCGAAGTCGCCCGCGCACCTGCGCGGCATCGGCGTGCGCATCGAGGACGACGTCGTGATCACGACCGGCGGCTACGAGAACCTGACGGCCGCGATCCCGAGAGAGGTCGCCGATGTCGAAGCCTGGATGAGGAGCTGAGCGCGCATGGCGGACGCGAACTCGATCGAGTCGACCCTGAAGGAGAAGCGCCGCTTCAAGCCCGACGCGAAGTTCGCGAAACAGGCGAATCTCCCACCGGCGACTTACAAAGCCTGGGTCAAGGAAGCCACCAAGAGCCCCGAGAAATTCTGGGCGCGGCTGGCGCGCGAGCACGTCACCTGGTTCTCGCCCTGGAAGAAGACGCTCGAGTGGAAGCCGCCGTTCGCGAAGTGGTTCATCGGTGGAAAGACCAACGTCAGTTACAACTGTCTCGACCGGCACCTCGAAGGGCCGAACGCCTGGCGGCGCAACAAGGCCGCGCTCATCTGGGAGGGCGAGCCCGGCGACAGCCGGGTGCTCACCTACGGCGACCTACACCGCGAAGTGTGCAAGTTCGCGAACGTGCTCGCGAAGCGCGGAGTCGCGAAGGGCGACCGCGTGGTGCTGTACATGCCGCTGGTGCCGGAGCTCGCGATCGCGATGCTCGCGTGCACGCGCATCGGCGCGATTCACTCGATCATCTTCGGCGGTTTCTCCGCCGACTCGGTGCGCGACCGCATCAACGACGCGCAGGCCAAGCTGGTCGTCACCGCCGACGGCGGCTGGCGCCGCGGGCACGTCGTGGCGCTCAAGTCGATCGTCGACGAAGCGCTGGGCGGCGCGCCCAGCGTGCACGACGTGATCGTGTTCAAGCGCACCGGCCACGAGGTCCTGATGAAGGACGGCCGCGATTGCTGGTGGCACGACGTCATGGCCGACGCGTCCGCAGAGTGCAAGCCCGCGAAGATGGACGCCGAGGCGCCGCTCTTCATCCTGTACACGAGCGGCTCGACCGGAAAGCCGAAGGGCGTCTTGCACACGACCGGCGGCTACCTCACGCACGTCACGGCTACCGCCAAGTACATCTTCGACCTGAAGGAAGACGACACCTATTGGTGTACCGCCGACATCGGCTGGATCACGGGTCACTCGTACGTGGTCTACGGGATCCTGGCGAACGGCGCGACGTCGGTGATGTACGAGGGCGCCCCAAACTTCCCGGACGTCGAGCGCTTCTGGCGCATCATCGACAAGTACAAGGTCACGATCTTCTACACGGCGCCCACCGCGATCCGCACGTTCATGCGCTGGGGCGACGCGCACGTGAAGAAGCACTCACTCGCGTCGCTGCGCCTGCTCGGCACCGTGGGCGAGCCGATCAACCCGGAGGCGTGGATGTGGTACAGGCGCACGATCGGCCAGAACCGCTGCCCGATCGTCGACACGTGGTGGCAAACCGAGACGGGCGGGATCCTCATCACGCCGCTGCCGGGCGCCATCGCCACGACGCCCGGCTCCGCCACGCTGCCCTTTCCCGGGATCTTCCCGGAGGTCTGGAACGAAAAGGGCGAAGTGTGCGCAGCGAACGAGGGCGGGTATCTCGTTCTCACCAAGCCCTGGCCGGGCATGCTGCGCGGAATCTGGGGTGACTCGACGCGCTACGCCGAGCAGTACTTCTCGAAGTTCAAAAACACGTATTTTACCGGGGACGGCTCGCGGCGCGACCCGAACGGCTACTTCTGGGTCGTGGGCCGCGTGGACGACGTCATGAACGTCGCCGGCCATCGCCTGTCGACGATGGAGGTCGAGAGCGCGCTCGTCTCGAACCCGAAGGTGGCGGAAGCGGCGGTCGTGGGCCGAGCCGACGAGATCAAGGGCACCGCCATCGTGTGCTTCGTCACGCTGAAAGCGGGTCAGACGTTCGATCCGAATCTCGCCCAGGAGTTGAAGAACTGGGTGGCGAAGGAGATCGGACCGATCGCGCGGCCGGACGACATCCGCTTCGCGGAGGCGCTGCCGAAGACGCGCTCCGGCAAGATCATGCGGCGGCTCCTGCGTGATGTCGCCGCGGGCCGAGAGAGCGCGGGAGATACGACCACGCTCGAGGACTTTACGGTCCTGGCGAAGCTGCGGGAATCCGACGAGGATTGAGCGCCGCTCGTAGCTGACTGAGTTCCGTGATTCGCGGGCGCATGCCGCGGGGGGTGTTATGCGCATCGTTTGGTTGATCGTGCTCTTGCTCGTCGTGGGCGCGGGTTACTACGCCTACACTCGGATGGAACGGGTGGCGCCCGTCGTGGGCACGCTCACGTCGCCGGCGTTCGCAGGCAAGGAGTACCACCATCTGTTCCGCTTCGACGACGAGGGCTCCGGCGTGCGCCACGTGCGCATCTGGCTCGAAGCCGGCGGCAAGACGTTCGAGCTCGCCGAGCAGGAGTACCCGGGCAACACGCTGACCGGCGCGGAGCTCACGCTCGAGCGAGAGATCGAAGTGGTCGTGAAGCCCAAGGAGCTCGGCATCGCCGACGGGCAGGCGAGACTCATGGCGGCAGCGACCGACTACTCTTGGCTCGCGAACAGCACGACCGCCGAGGTCTCGCTCATGATCGACACGACGCCGCCGCGCGCCTCGCTGTTGACCGGACTCACTTACGTCCGCCGCGGCGGCTCGGAGCTCGCGGTCTACACCGTCGAGGAGGGCGTCGAGAAGAACGGCATCATGGTCGGCACCAGCTTCTTCCCCGGCTTCGCCGATCCGGGCGATGCGAAGCGCCGGCTGGCGTTCTTCGCGATACCGACGGATGCGCCGGAGGGCGTGAAACCGATGTTGCTGGCGACCGACCGCGCGGGCAACGAGGCGAGGATCGCGCTCGTGACTTCGCTGCAGGAGCGCTCGTTCCCGGCCGACACGATCCCGCTCACGGACGAGTTCATGGCCGCGAAGGTCGCGGAGCTTCTGACCGACTTCAGCGGCTCGCCGCTCGACGGATACCTGAAGATCAACCGCGACCTGCGCAAGGAGAACGACGCCCAGATCGCGGAGCTGTGCAAGAAATCGAGCGTCGACCGCATCTGGTCCGGGCCGTTCGCGCAGATGCCCAACACGCACGCGGGCGCGAAGTTCGCCGAGCGACGCAGTTATGTGTACCAGGGCAAGGTCGTCGATCAGCAGACGCACATGGGTTACGACCTCGCGTCGACCTCGCACGCCGACGTGCCGGCAGCGAACGACGGCGTCGTGGTGTTCGCGGGGCCGCTCGGGATCTACGGCAACGCGGTGCTCGTCGACCACGGCCTCGGGCTGTTCAGCCTCTACGGTCACCTGTCCGAGATCCGGGTGCAAAATCACAACCCGGTCGCGAAGGGCGAAGCGCTCGGCAAGACTGGCACCACCGGCCTCGCCGGAGGCGACCACCTGCACTTCGCGATGCTGCTGGACGGCGTCTTCGTCGATCCGCTGGAATGGTTCGACAAGAAATGGATCGACGACCACATCGAGGGAAAGCTCTCGGCGAAGCCTTCGTCCGGCGGCTGATCGACTGGTATCGGGTCGCGCGCCGCGACCTGCCCTGGCGGCGCACGCGCGACCCGTATCGGATCTGGCTGTCCGAGACGATGCTGCAGCAGACGCGCGTCGAGACAGTCGTACCGTACTACGAGCGTTTCCTCGCGCGCTTCCCCAGCGTCGACGCGCTGGCGTCGGCCGACGAGGAAGACGTGTTGCGCGAGTGGGCGGGGCTCGGCTACTACGCGCGCGCGCGCAACCTGCACCGCGCAGCGGCGGCGGTCGTGCGCGATCACGGCGGCGAGCTGCCGCGCGACGCTGCCGCGCTCGCGTCACTTCCCGGTGTCGGCCGCTATACCGTCGGCGCGCTGCGCAGCATCGCCTTCGGCGAAGCGGCCGCGCTCGTCGACGGAAACGTGAAGCGCGTGTTCGCGCGCCTGCGCGGCGCTCGCGAGCTCGCTGACACCGAAGTGTGGCGGCTGGCCGAGGCGCTGGTCCCGGAGAAGGGGCCCGGAGATTGGAACCAGGCACTGATGGAGCTCGGCGCCACGGTGTGCACGCCGCGCAAGCCGGCGTGTCTCCTGTGTCCGGTCACCGCGTTCTGCGCGGCGCGCGCGCAGGGGGATCCGGAGCGCTTCCCCGCGCCCGCGAAGCGCGCCAAAGCAAAGCCGGTACGCGCGATCGCCGGTCTGTGCACGCGCGCGGGCCGCGTGCTGCTCGTGCGGCGCCCGTCGCACGGTCTCCTGGGCGGACTCTGGGAGCTGCCGAACGTGGAAGGCGCGGACGCGGGTACGCTCGTCGCGGCGCTGCGCGCGCGCACGGGGGTGGCCACCTCGATCGGTCCGTCCCTGGGACTTCTGCGCCACCAGTTCACGCACCGCGATCTCGCCCTCGAGGTCGTCCGCCTCGAGAACGCCGGCGGGCGTCTGGCGCGCGCAGCCCGCGCCGAGGCGCGCTTCTGCTCCGCCGCCGACCTCGAGCGACTCCCGCTCTCGAAGCTGACGAAGAAAGCTCTGGCGCTGCGGAGTCCGATGTAGGAGTAGAACGAGGGAGCGAGGGTCCCATGGCGCGCGAGCCCGACGATGACGACGCCCTGTTCGCCGAGGCGGTGGCCGGCGTGGCGCCATTGGCGCAGACCCGCCTTCCCCCCTCGCCCGTCTACCGCGAGCCCACGCCGCTATCCGAGCGCGAGCGCGAGGTGATTCGCGAGCTCGACGCGCTGGTGAGCGGCGAGGCGCCCTTCGACGTGCGCGAATCCGACGAGTTCATGAGCGGCTGCGTGCCGGGCTTGGACCCGCGCGTGGTGCGCTCGCTGCGCAAGGGCGAATTCACGCCGCAGGCTGACCTGGACCTGCACGGCAGCGATGCGGCGTCGGCGCGCACGCTGGTCGAGACCTTCGTGGTGACTGCGCACGCGCGCGGCCTGCGTTGCGTGCGCATCGTGCACGGGCGCGGCAATCGCTCGCCGAACGGCGAAGCCGTGCTGAAGCCGAGCCTGCCCCGCTGGCTCGGGCGTGGCCCGGCGCGCCGGATCGTGCTCGCCTATTCGAGCGCCCCGCAAACCGACGGCGGCACGGGCGCCACCTACGTCCTCCTGCGCAAGGGCCCCGGAGCGCGGCGCCAGCCGGGCGGCGACCGCTAGAATGACGCAGTGAGCTCCACGTTCGGCCATCTCTTCCGCATTCATACCTGGGGTGAGTCCCACGGAGGCGCGGTCGGCGTCGTGATCGACGGCTGCCCGCCGCGCATCGCTCTCGACGCGGCGGAGATCCAAGTCGAGCTCGACCGACGCCGCCCAGGACAGAGCCGACTCACGACGCCGCGCCAGGAGGCGGACCGAGCCGAGATCCTCTCCGGCGTCTTCGAGGGCCAGACGCTCGGCACGCCGATCCTCGTCCTGGTGCGCAACGAGGACGCGCGGCCCGAGGCCTACGCGGAGATGCGCGACGTCTACCGGCCGTCGCATGCGGACTACACGTACGAGGCGAAGTACGGGATTCGCAACTGGCAGGGCGGAGGCCGCGCCAGCGCGCGCGAGACGATCGGGCGCGTCGCCGCCGGCGCGATCGCGCGCAAGGTGCTGAAACAGTTTGGTGTCGGCGAAATCATCGGCTTCGTGTCGCAGGTGCACACGATCGAAGCCAAGGTCGACCCGGCCGAGGTCACGCGCGCGCAGGTCGAGAGCTCGATCACGCGCTGTCCCGACCCAGCGGCCGCCGAGGAGATGATCCGGCGAATCGACGACGCGCGCAGCAGCGGCGACTCACTCGGCGGCACGGTGACTTGCGTCGCGCACGGTGTGCCGCCCGGGCTGGGCGAGCCGGTGTTTCACAAGCTCGAGGCCGAGCTCGCGGGCGCGCTCCTGTCTCTGCCCGCGTGCAAGGGCTTCGAGATCGGCTCGGGCTTCGCCGGCACGCGCATGTACGGCAGCGAGCACAACGACGCGTTCGTCGTCGAAGACGGACACGTGCACACGCGCACCAACCGCTCGGGCGGCGTGCAGGGCGGGATTTCGAACGGCGAGCCGATCCTGGTGCGCGCCGCGTTCAAGCCCACCGCCACCATCCGCAAGGAACAGGACACGGTGAATCGCGAGCACGAGGCCGTGAAGCTCGAGGCGCAGGGACGCCACGACCCTTGCGTGCTTCCGCGCGCCGTGCCGATGGTCGAGGCCATGGTGGCGCTGGTGCTCTGCGACCACCTCCTGCGCCAGCGCGCGATCGCAGCGCCGCGCCCGTAACTTCAGCGGTCTGGTTCCGTCGCCGATTTCGAGGCGTGCTCTTCGACGGCATTGCAGTCGCGCTGGCCCTGACCTTCGTCGCGCTCGGCGCGTTCCGCGGCACGCTCGCCGGCTTCCTGCGCGTCGCGACCCTGGCCTGCGCGTACCTGGCCGGCTATCTCGCGGCGACCAGGGTCGCCAAGGTCGTCGCGCTGCTCGCCGGGACGTCGAAGCTCGTCGCCGCGCTCGCGCTCGGCAGCGCAGCGTTCTCGGTCGTCTACCTGATGGGCGCGATCGTCTCGGCGCTCGTGATTCGCTACGAGCGGGAGCACCGGGCCGACCAACCCCGCGGCGGCTATGACCGCTTCGGCGGCGCGTACTTCGGTGCCCTGCAAGCCGGCCTCGCGCTGCTGTTGCTCGCCGTGTTGGGCAGCGTGCTGGATGCGGGGTATCGCATGGGCCTGCCGCAGGGGCTGGATCAGAGCGGATCGTTCCTCGTGGCCAGCACGCGCCGGGTCGTGGCCAGCGGCATCGGCGCGGCCATGGGCGACGGCCCGGGCTCGAAGCTCGCGGTGCAGCTGGTCGCGGATCCGGGTCGGGCGCTCCAGTCGGCGCAGCAGCTCCTCGCCGGTCCGCGCTTCGAGGCGCTGCAGGGCGACGCGATCTTCTGGGACCTGCTCGCGCGCGGCGCGATCGATGCCGCGCTCGCACGCACCAGCTTCTTCCAACTCATGCACGACGACGCGACCCGCGCGAGCTTGGCGGATCTCGGCGTCGTGCCCGAGACTGCGCGCAGCGATCCGGAGGCGTTCCGCGCGTCGATGCGCGCGTCGCTCACGGCTGCGGCGCCGCGGATTCGCGCGATTCGCGACGACCCGGCGATCGCCGAGCTCGCCGCGGACCCAGACGTGCAAGAGGCGCTGGGGAGCGGGAACGGCATCGCGCTGCTCTCGCATCCCCAGATGCGCGCGCTCGTCGATCGCGTGCTCCGCGCCTACGAGGACGGCGGCCCGGCAGCCCCCTAGAAGCGCGTTTCAGGGCAAGATCGCGAAGCCCGCCATCGCGGCGGCGAGCCCGAGCAAAAGACCCGCGCCGGCAGTGAGTGCGTGCCATGTGCGGATCGGCCCGCGCCCGCGGCGCTCGAGCGCGAGGCCGAGCGCCCCGCCCGTGCTGAAGCCGACGAGCGCTCCCGTCGCGAGCCACGCGTGCACCGACTCGAACAGATCCTTCCCGCGCAGCCAACCCAGCGATACCAGCCCTGACCCAAAGCCCAGGATCGCGAGCACGACGACGACGCGCGCGAGCCGTCGGTGTCGGCGGGCGTCGACGGGGCGCCGCAGCAGGCGACCGCGTCGAATGCGAACTCCGTCGCGCAGCACGAACAGACCGAGCGCGAGCACGGCCACCATCGCAACGGGATGCAGATACACGAGCGCGTGCACGGCACGCGAGCCTACTGGTGCGCCCGTGACTGGTCCAGAGACGGGGAAACTGTTATTCGTTGCTGCGATGGGGATGGATGAGGGAGCCGTGCTTCGATCTGCGGTCGCTCACCTGGAGCGCTACCGCAGCGCGATCGAAGCCGAGGTCAATCGCCGCCTTGGGCGTGTGGAGCCGGCGCCCGAAGTGCGCGCCGAGGTGATCCGCCGCTTCCGCACCTACTGTCGTCTCGCGAGTCTTTCGCTCGACACGGCGCGTGTCTCGCTCGACGGTCTCGGCGGCAATACCGCGCTCGCGTTGGAGAACACGGTCAGCGCCGCGGTCGAAGTCGCGAATGGATTCGGCGCGACGCCCGAGATCGCAGGGGCCCTCTGGGACATGGAAGCGCGCTTCCGCTCCGGCGTGCGCCGCATCCTGGCGCCCGAGGAGAGCGAGCCCAAGCGCGAGCGCAACAAGCTGCGGCCGACGCCGAACGCCGGAAGGCGCGTGCGCGGCGCGATCGACCGCATCTCCGACACCTACGTCGCGGTGAATCTCGACACGAACACGATCTTCGACGTGAATCCCGCCGCAGAGGCGCTCTTCGCGAGTGACTCGGCGCGACTCGTCGGCAGTTAGCTCTCGAGCTTCATCGCGCCCAACGACCAAATCACCTGGAGCGAGCTCGAGTCACGGCTCGACGCCGGCGAGGACAGCGGTCCGCTCGAGCTCACCGTCGCGCGCCCCAACGGCGACTTCGTCCCCGTCGAGGTCACGATCGCGAGTCACACCATCTCGGGTCGGCGCCTCGCGATCTTCCTGGTGCGCGAGCGCTTGAAGCGCATCGCGTAGTCGGGACTCACTCCACTCGCACGACTGAGCCGCTCGGCATGCGCTTCACCAGCGCCGCGGCCGCGCGCTCGGCGTAGTCGCGGTCGCGCGACTCGAGCGTG
Source organism: bacterium (assembly GCA_041498295.1). Classification (GTDB taxonomy): domain Bacteria; phylum Myxococcota_A; class UBA9160; order SZUA-336; family SZUA-336; genus VGRW01. The sequence goes on from JBGQIB010000009.1 coordinate 24,216, forward strand.
AGCATGGTCATGTAGTCGACGTCGCTCGAGGTGCGCGGATAGCTTCCCAGGCTGAGCTCCGCGAAGTCGACGAGCAGCGCGTTCAGGTCCTCGGCGATGTCGCTCTCGATCAGGCTCACGTAGACGCGGCGTAGAAAGACGGGGCTGCCCCTGAAGGTATCGCGCGCGGCCTCGAATTTCGCCTGCAGCAGGCGCGGGATGCCGGGAAACACGAACACGTTGCGCACGCACACGAGCGGAAACCAGAGATCCTTCGTCGCGATCAGGTTCGCGCCCGCGGGCAGCATGCACATCTTCATGTGACTCGCGTTCGGCTCCTTGCCGCGCAGCGCGCCGCGCAGCATGCCGACCATTTCCTCGTGCGCGACCAGGGGAAGCTCGAAGGCCGCGGCCACTCCTTCCATGGTGACATCGTCGTGTGTCGGGCCTACGCCGCCCGATGTCAGCACGAAGTCGAAGCGCGCGCTGAACTCGCGTACGTCGCGCGCGATTTCCAGGACGAGATCGGGGACCACGTGCACGCGCGGGACGTCGACGCCCTGCTGGCGCAGCTCGCGCAGGAGATACGGCGTGTTTTCGTCCTGGATCTTCCCCGTCAGGATCTCGTTTCCGATGATCACGATCCCGGCGGTCGACATCGCGGTCAGTCTAGCAGAGCGTTTTGGGAGCCCGCGCCGGTCGTCTATCCTGCGCGCGTGCCGACGCTGCGGTTCCTGCCCTCGGGCATCACTCGCGAGGTCGCGAAGGGTACGCGCTTGATCGACGCGGTGCGCGACGCGGGCCTGCCGATCGCGCGCGCCTGCGGCGACGACCTGGTGTGCGCGAAGTGCGGCGTGCGCATTCTCGAGGGGCGGGTCGCGCGCGAGGCGCCGGTCGAGCGCCGCGCGAAGGAGCGCAACCGCGTGCCGAGCGAGCTGCGGCTCGCGTGCGCGCTGCGCGTGCACCGCGACCTCACGCTCAGCGCGGACTACTGGTGAAGCGCGGGCTCCTGATCGTCGATCACGGCAGTCGCGAGCCCGAGGCCGCGGCGCACCTGGCACGCATCGCGGACGAGCTGCGCCGCCGGCGCCCGGGGCTGGGCGTGTACGTGGCGCACCTCGAGCTGGTGGCGCCTTCGATCCCGGAGGCGCTCGCTGCGTGCGCCGTCGACGGCGTGTCCGAGCTGGTCGTGCACCCGTTCTTCCTGGCGCCCGGCCGGCACGCGGCGCGCGACCTGCCGCGCGCTCTCGAAGCGGCGGCGGCGGCGCACCCGGGCCTGCGCGTGCGCCTCACGGCCCCGCTCGGGGCGGCAGCTGGTGTCGCGGAGCTGATTCTGGCTACGCTCCCGCCCGAGTGAGGAAGTCGCCATGGCGCTCATCAACGATCACTATCTGAAGCTGGCGGGCGGGTATCTCTTTCCCGAGATCGGCCGGCGCGTGCGCGCGTTCCAAGACAGGAACCCGTCGGTGTCGCTGATCCGGCTGGGCATCGGCGACGTCGTGCTCCCGATCGGCGCGTCGATTCGCGCCGCGATGCACCAGGCGATCGACGAGCTCGGCTCGGAAGAGACATTCAAGGGCTACGGCCCCGACCAGGGCTACGACTTTCTGCGCGACGCGATCGCCCTGCACGACTTCAAGGCGCGCGGCGCGGCGGTCGCGCCCGACGAGATCTTCGTCTCCGACGGCAGCAAGTGCGACAGCGGAAACATCCAGGAGATCTTCTCGACCGCGGCGCGCGTGGCCGTGCCCGATCCGGTGTATCCCGTGTACGTCGACACGAACGTGATGGCCGGGCGCACCGGCGCCGCGAACGAGGACGGGAAGTACGCCGGGATCGTGTATCTGCCGTGCACGGAGAAGAACGGCTTCCGGCCCGCACCGCCCGACGAGCCGGTCGACGTCGTGTATCTGTGCTTCCCGAACAATCCGACGGGCGCCGCAGCGACGCGCGCGGACCTCGAGCGCTGGGTGCGCTGGGCGAAGCAACACGACGCGGTGTTGCTCTACGATGCCGCGTACGAGCGCTACATCCGCGACCCGGCGCTGCCGCACTCGATCTACGAGATCCCCGGCGCGCGCGAGGTGGCGCTCGAGTTCCGAAGTTACTCGAAGCTCGCCGGCTTCACGGGCCTGCGCTGCGGCTACGTCGTGGTGCCCAAGGACGTCGTCGGGAAGGACGCGAAGGGCAACGCCGTAGGATTGCACCGGCTGTGGTCGCGGCGGCAGAGCACGAAGTTCAACGGCGCGAGCTACCCGATCCAGGTCGGCGCGGCCGCGTGTTACTGCGACGCGGGCCGAGGCGAGGTCGCGGCGAACATCGAGTACTACATGGAGAACGCGCGTCTGATCCGCGCTGGCATCGCCGCCGCGGGGCTGCGCGTGTTCGGCGGCGAGAACGCGCCCTACGCCTGGATCGCGACACCGAACGGCGTCGGATCGTGGCAGATGTTCGATCGCCTGCTCAACGAGGCGCACGTCGTATGTACGCCGGGGGCCGGCTTCGGCGCCTGCGGCGAGGGCTACCTGCGCCTCTCGGCGTTCGGAAAGCGCGAGCAGGTGGAGGAAGCGATCGGCCGCCTGCGCAAGTGTCTGGCCGGCTAGGCGTGGATTTTCGCGACTCACCCGAGCAGGCGCGATTGCGGGCCGAGGTGCGCGCGTTCGCGGAGTCGGACCCTGCCGTCGCGGCGCGGCCGTTCCTCGAGGACGGTTGGATCGCGGGGTTCGCTCCCGAGTTCTCGCGGCGCGTCGCCGCGCGCGGCTGGATCGGCATGACCTGGCCGAAACAGTTCGGCGGCAGCGAGCGCAGCTATCTCGACCGCCTGATCGTGACCGAGGAGTTACTCCTGGCCGGCGCGCCCGTCGCGGCGCACTGGTTCGGCGATCGCCAGATCGGCCCGGCGCTGCTCGCGCACGGCACCGCCGAGCAGAAGGCCGAGCTCGTGCCGCGCATCGCGCGCGCGGAGATCAGCTTCTGCGCGGGCATGAGTGAGCCCAACGCGGGCAGTGATCTCGCGGCGCTCGCCACCCGCGCCGACACCGACGGCGACGACTTCGTGATTCGCGGCCAGAAGATCTGGACGAGCTTCGCGACGGAAGCCGACTACTGCTATCTCGTCGCGCGCACCGATCCCACGGCGCCGCGCCACAAGGGCATCAGCGAGCTCTTGATCTCGATGCGCGCGCCCGGCATCACCGTGCGCCCGATCCGCGACATGGTCGGTGAGTCGCACTTCGGCGAGCTGTTCTTCGACGACGTGCGCGTGCCGAAGACCTCGTTGATCGGGAAGCTGCACAACGGCTTCTACCAGATCATGCAACAGCTCGACTTCGAGCGGAGCGGCATCGAGCGCCTGGTCTCGAACGCGCCGCTGTGGCGCGACGCGAAGGCGCACGCGCGAGACACGGGCCGGAGCGCACGCGACGCGGCGCTGCGCAACCGCATCGCGGAGCTCGAGATCGCCTGGCGCGCGGGCCGCGGCCTCGTTTATCGCGTCGCAGCGATGCTGACCGAGGGCCGCGTGCCGAATCACGAGGCCGCGGTCGCGAAGACCTTCTGCACCTCTCTCGAGCAGCGCATCACCGACACGATCTGCGAGATCTTCGGCGCCGGCGCGTCACTGGACGCGCGCGACCCACACGCGCCGCTCGGCGGCCGCGCCGCGCGCACGTTCCTCTACGCCCCCGCCTACACGATCCAGGGTGGCACCAACAACATCCTGCGCAACATCATCGCGACCCGCGGGCTGGGGTTGCCGACCTGAATCTCGTTGACGAACTCGTCTCATCCTCATATAAGAGGTGAGTGACTCGACGCTCGGGAAGAAGGCTAGTAGCCGCGCTCGCGAGTTTCGTGCTCGCCGGCTGTCACACGATGCGCTTCGAGATCGCACACGTGCCCGCGGCGAGCGAGCCAATTCGCCAGACCCGCAACTACTATCTGAACGGCTGGTTCCCGACGAACCTCGTAGACGTTTCGGGAATCTGCCCCGAGGGCGTGGCCAGGATCGACGAGAGTACGACGTTCGCCAACGCGGCCTTCCTGATCTTCACGCTCACGATCTACTCGCCGCGCACTTCGTACTTCTACTGTCGGCTGCCCGCTCCGGCCCCAGTGTCACCGTGAGGCCGCGGACCCTTGCTCTTGCGCTCCTGCTCATGTCTCTGCTCGGCTGTTACCGCGCGATGTACATCAATCTCCAGCCGCACGACGCCCCGCCCGCGGTCGAGACATCCGAGACCTTGGCCAAGCGCACGCGCTACGGCTGGATCAATTATTGGCTGTGGGGGACTCTCCCGAGCGAGCGCGTGGTCGATGCCTCGGAGGCGTGCGGCGGCGACGCGCACGTCGCCAGCATCGAGACGCGCCAGACGGCGTGGCAGGTCTCGATCGGGATCGCCGCCTCCATCGAATACGTCCTGAACATCTACACGCCTTGGTACGGCCACGTGACCTGCGACCACGCCCCGCCGCCGCACTAGCGCCGCTGACTGGATTTCCGTGGGCCCAGCCCACTACGATCTCGGCATGAGTGAAACCAACACGATGTCCTCGTCGCCGATGCTGACCGAAGAGTTCATGCTCGAGCCGTACAAGGTGATTGCGCGCCTTCGCGCCGAGGATCCGGTGCACTTCCTGCCCGGGATCGGTTTCTGGTTCGTCACGCGCTACGACGACGTGCGCCAGCTCTTCACCGACCCGAACGTCACGAACGACCCGCGCGCGTGGGAGGGCTACGTCCCGCCGGCCGAGGGCTCGTACATGGCGAAGGTCGCGGACAGGGGTCTGTTCTCGTTGCCGCCCGACGAGCACGCGCGCGTACGCCGTTTGGTGTCGGCCGCGTTCACGCCGCGCGCGATCGCGCGCATGGATCAGCAGGTGAAGGACGTCGTCGAGCAGTTCGCCGCACCGCTGCGCGGCCGGCGCGGCGTCGTCGACCTGATGAGTGAGTACACCGACCCGATTCCGAACGCGACCATCAGCCGAGTGACTGGCATCCCCGCGAAGGGCGGCGAAGAGGTGCGCTTCCGCGAGCTCGCGCAAGCCACGATCCGCGGCTTCTTCGCGTTCTCGGATCCGGCGGCGAAAGAGGCGGGCGACGCCGCGTTCGTCGAGCTGGCCGAGTGGGTGCGCAAGATGGCCGACGAGCGCCGCCACTCACCCGAAGACGATCTCATCACGGACCTCGTGCGCGCGCGCGACCGCGGCGACGCGATGAACGACGACGAGATCGTGAACCTCGTGACCGGCCTGATCGGCGCGGGCAGTGAGACGACCGCGATCGGCGGCTTCGTCTCGATCATGACCATGCTCGAGCAGCCCGAGGCGGCGGCGCGGCTGCGCCGCGAGCGCACGCTGATTCCGAGCGCCGTGAACGAGATCCTGCGCTACGCGTTCGGCGGTCAGGGCGGCCTGCCGCGCTACGCGATTCGGGACTTCGAGCTGCGCGGCAAGCAGATCAAGAAGGGCCAGATGCTGATGCTCTCCTTCAGCGGCGCGCATCGCGACCCGTCGGTGTTCCCGGATCCCGACCGCTTCGACGTCGAGCGCGACAACTCGGAGCTCACGATCTTCGGGCGCGGCCCGCACTACTGCATCGGCGTGCACCTGGCGCGCGCCGAGATGGGCTTCATGCTCGACGCGGCGCTCGACATCCTGCCCCCGGGCGCGAAACACCGGCTCGATCTAGTCCGGTGGAAGCAGATGGGGTTCTTCCGGCGACCCGAGAATCTGCCCGTCGAACTCGGCTGAGATCAGCGCCTCGATCTCGCCGATGCGCGCGTCGGCATCGCGGTAGCCGATGTCGACGAGTGTGCTCGTATATGCCGAGTCGAATAGCAAGTAACTCATCAAGTCAGCGCTCTGCGCGTCGGGCGTGCCGAGACCGTCCAGAACGAAGCGCAGCAAGCGCGGCATTCGGTAGGCGAAGCGCTGCGCGACGAGCGCCAGGTCCTCCGACGGGCTGATCACGAGCGGCGTGATCCGGCGCATCGGCTCGCTCGCGCCGTTCCCCGCGTGCGCCGCGACCAGCTCGTTCATGCGCCGCAGGTGATCCAAATCGGTGTCGAGGTGGTCGAGGAAGATCGCGTTCAGGAACACGCCGCAGATCTGCGCGAGCGGCGGGCACGGGAGCGGGTGGTCCGAGGCCGTCTCGCGTTGCGCGAGCGTGCTGGCCGCGCTCGATGAGCGCACGCCGATCGCGAGCAGGCGCGTCGCACCGAGCCGAATCGCGGGGCTGAGCGGCGCGACCAGCCGCATGCCGCCGTCGCCGAACCAGAGCTCGCCCGCGCCCGAGTCGAGCCGCACGGGCGGGAACACGATCGGAATCGCCCCCGACGCCAAAATGTGTTGATGCGTGAGAGTCACCGGCAGCACGACGCGCCGGCTCTTGCTCCAGATCGCGTGGCCCTGCCGGCCCTGGACGAACGTGTAGGAGCGCCCCGAGTGATAGCTCGTGGCCGAGACCGCGACGGCGTAGATCTCGCCGCGCTCGATGGCGCTGCGAATTCCGTTCGGCGGCAGCGCGCGTTCGAGCAGCGCCGAGAGCGGGCTCGTGTCGAGCAGCCCGTACGTCCCGGTCCAGCCGAAGAGACTGCCCAAGGTGAAGTCGCGCACCAGCGACGCGCCGCCGAGCGCGAGCGCGTGGAGATCCGTGCGAAACACGTGCTCGACGCTGAGCTCGGACCAGACGCGCGCGACCTCGTCTGCCGCTTCGCCGAAGTTCTCGCTCCGAGCCGCGAGGATCGCGCCGTTGATCGCGCCCGCCGAAGCCCCGGCGACGATCTCGAACGGCTGCGGCCGAGCGCGCAGCCGCGGAAGCTCGGCGATGCGCTTCAGCACGCCCGCTTGATAGGCGCCGCGCGCGCCACCGGCGGTGAGCACAAGTCCGAGCATTCCCATTGGACGCAGCAAGCCCGGTGCCACTTCCCCATCGTCCGGAGGCTCGAGACCCGCGGCCGCGCGAGACCCGCGCGGCTCACAAGTTGGCTCCGGGCTGCCGAATTCGAGGGCAACCTCGTGCTATATCTGTAGCGTGGCAGACATTGGTCGGACCCCGACGGTGGCGATTCTCGGTGCAGGCGTTTCCGGTATCTGCATGGGAATCCAGTTGAAAAACGCCGGAATCGAGTCGTTCACGATCTTCGAGAAATCGGAGCGCGTGGGCGGGACGTGGTGGGAGAACCAGTATCCGGGCGCGGCCTGCGATGTGCCGTCGCACTTCTACTGTTATTCGTTCGAGCCCAATCCCGATTGGTCGCGAAAGTTCTCGCCTCAGCCCGAGATCCAGCGCTATCTCCAGCGCACCGCGGAGAAGTACGAGATCACGCCGCACATTCGCTTCGGCACCGAGATCGCGGGCGCGAGCTTCGACGAGCGCGAGGCCAAGTGGCGCGTGCGCACCAAACAGGGCGAGGAGTTCGTGGCCGACGTGCTCGTGAGCGGCGCGGGGCAGCTCAATCGCCCGTTCGTGCCCGATCTGCCGGGGCTCGCCGACTTCGAGGGCAAGCAGTTCCATTCCGCGCGCTGGGACGCGTCGGCCGACCTCGAGGGCAAGAACGTCGTCGTGGTCGGCAACGGCGCGAGCGCGATCCAGTTCATTCCCAAGGTCGCGGCGGTGGCGAAGAAGCTGACCATCCTGCAGCGCTCCGCGAACTGGGTGGTGCCGCGCGGTGACTACGCGTACAGCGAGCGCGCGAAGCGGATCTTCCGGAGCTTCCCGCTCGTCACGCGCCTGTACCGCTACTTCTTCTACTGGCAGCTCGAGAAGAACTACATGGCCTTCGCGCGCGAGGGCTACTGGGCGCGCTGGTTCCACAAGGGCGCGTCGATGTATCTCGAGGCGGCGGTGCCCGACACAGAGATGCGTAAGAAGCTGACGCCCGACTACCGCATCGGCTGCAAGCGCATTCTGATCGACGACGACTTCTTGCCCTCGCTGACCCGCTCGAACGTCGAGTTGGCGACGACCCCCATTCAGCGCATCGTGCGCGACGGAGTCGTGACGACTGACGGCGTGCACCACCCGGCGGACACGCTGATCCTCGCGACCGGCTTCCAGGCGACGTCGTTCCTCGCGCCGATGCAGATCGAAGGGCTCGGCGGGCGGAAACTCGAAGAGATCTGGCGCGATGGCGCGGAAGCGCACCTCGGGGTCACCGTCGCCGGCTTCCCGAACTTCTTCATGATGTACGGGCCCAACACCAATCTGGGTCACAACTCGATCATCTTCATGATCGAGTGCCAGGTGAACTACGCGCTGCAGTGCATCCAGGAGCTCGGGCGCCGCGGCCTCGCGTATCTCGACGTGAAGCCCGAGGCGATGCGCACCTACAACGAAGGCGTGCAGGCCGAGCTCGCGAAGAGCGCCTGGGCCGCGGGCTGCAAGAGTTGGTACAAGACGGCGAGCGGAAAAGTGACCAACAACTGGTCGAACTTCACCGTCGCGTACTGGTGGCGCACGCGCCACCCCGACTTCTCGCAGTTCAACGGCGTTCCGCGCCGCGCCTGACATGGACGTCGGCGGCCACTGCGCGCCGCGCTTCGCGAAGCTGAAAGACGCCTTCGCCAAGAACTTCGCGGTCGGGAACGAAATCGGCGCGTCGTTCGCGGCGACCTTGAACGGCGAGCTCGTCGTCGATCTCTGGGGCGGCTCCGCGGACCGCGCGCGCACGCGCCCGTGGGAACGCGACACGCTCGCGAACGTCTGGTCGACGACGAAGGCGATGGCCGCGCTGTGCACGCACATGGTCGTGGACCGCGGCCTCGTCGATCTCGACGCGCCGGTCGCGAGTTACTGGCCCGAGTTCGCGGCGAACGGGAAGGAGCGCATCCCGGTGCGCTTCCTGCTCTCGCATCAGTCGGGGCTCGCGGGAATCTCGGCGCCGATGCCGATCGAAGGCGTGCTCGATTGGCAGCGCTTCACGAGCGCGCTCGCGGCGCAGGCGCCGCTCTGGGCTCGGCTTCATGCTCGTCTGCAAGGAGCTGCCGCTTTCGCCGAATCCGCGCACCTTCGGCCACGGCGGTTGGGGTGGCTCGTTCGCGCTCGCCGACTGTGACGCGCGCGTGAGTCTCGCCTACGTGATGAACCGCATGAGCCCCGGGACGACCGGCGACGCGCGCCTCGGCCGGCTGCTGCGCTCGTTCTACGGCGGCTTGGAGTGACTCCGGCCGAGGGAGAGCCCGGCGAGGGCAGTCCCGAGCCGGGCGCGCAAGCGCCGGAAGGCGCGCGCAGCGAGCCGCAGGCGAGCGAAGTCAATCGGGCACGCGAGGCGATCGTGCGCGAGCACATGCAGGCCGAGAACGCGCACGACTTCGACGCGGTGATCAAGACGTTCCGCCACCCGCGCTACGAGCTCATTGCCACGGACCAGACTCACGATGGCGAAGCCGCGGTGCGCGAATACTTCCGAGTGAGTCGCGGCGCGTTCCCGGACCAGCGCAACGAGCTCATCTCGCTGCGCCACGCCGACGACGCCGTTGTCGTCGAGCTGTGGCTGCTCGGCACCCATCTCGGCCCGCTCGGCGCACTCGCGCCCACGGGCCGCGCGTTCAAGTGCCGCATGCTCGCGCTCTTCATCTTCGACGGCGCGGGCTTGGTCTGCGAGCGCGTGTACTTCGACCCCGGCTCGATCCTGCGGCAGCTGGTCTGATCGACTACGTTCGCCTGCGGCTCACTGCGCGCGGCTTCCGCCGCTTGCGGCCTCGGCTCGGGACGGCCCTCGCCTCGCCCGACGACTAGAATCCGGTCATGCTGCGAGTGGATGAGCGCACAATTCTGCGGCCCTTGGTCGACGCGGACGCGGCACAGTTGTTCGCGCTCGTCGACGCGAACCGCGCGCACCTGCGGCGCTGGCTGGCGTGGGTGGACGGCGCGAGTGACGTCGCGCGCATCGGCGAGTTCCTGCGCGGCGTGCAGGCGCGGGCGGCGGAGGGCACGTCGCTCGAGCTCGCGATCGAACACGTCGGCGAGCTGGCCGGCATCGCGGGCTTTCGCGCGCTCGACGCGGCCAATCGAGCAGCGGAGATCGGGTATTGGCTGCGCGAGGACCGCGGCGGCCGTGGCATCATGACCGCATCCTGCCGCGCGCTCGTGCGCCATGGCTTCGAGTCACTCGGCCTGAACCGCATCTCACTCGCCGCCGCAGTCGAGAACACGCGCAGCCGACGGGTCGCGGAGCGCCTGGGCTTCCGGCTCGACGGGGTGCTGCGCGAAGCGGAGTGGCTCTACGACCACTTCGTCGACCACGCGGTGTACTCGCTCCTGCGCCGCGATATGCTCGCGCCGTGACGCTGAAGCTGCGCGTACTCGCCGCGCTTTTCTTCGCGCTCGTCGCGCTCGGCGTGTCGTTTCAGCTCGGCAAGTACTCGCCGCACCACACCTCCGAGAAGCGCAGCGACGCGATCGTGGCCGAGATGCTGCGCACCGGTGAGTGGGGGCTGCCGACCCAGCGAGACGGCGAGCGCCTGCAGAAACCGCCGCTGTACTACTGGGCGGCCGCGAGCGTGGCCGAGCTCTCCGGGGGATCGAGCGCGGCGACACTTCGCAGTGTATCCGCGCTCGCGGGCTTCGCGCTCGTGGCGGTCATCTTCGGCTGGGGCTCGCGCGCGATCGACCCCGCGACCGGCCTCGTCGCCGCCGCCGCGCTCTGTGCAATGGATCAATTCTGGACCTCGGCGCGGCTCGGAACACCGGACATGCTGCTCGCGCTCGGAAGCTCCGCGGCGCTCTTCGCATTCGAACGTCTGTGGTCGAGCGGCGACGCACGACTCCTGCCGGTGTCGTCGTTCTTCGCGGCGCTCGCGTTTCTCAGCAAAGCGACCTTTGGGCTCGTTTGCGTGTTCGTGCCGATCGGCGCGTGGCTCGCGTTCGAGCGCCGCCTCGCTCGGGGGTTGAAACCCGTCGCGCTCTGGGCCGCCCTCGCCAGCGGCGCTGGGCTCGCCTGGTATGTCGCGGTGCTGCTGCTCGTGCCGGAAGCCCGTGGCTACCTGCCGCACCTGCTCGGCGCTCTGGCGCCCGCCGTCGTGCTTCTGCCGCTCGTGATTCACGACGGCGTGCGAACGCAGTTCTTCCGAGACACTCCGCCACTTCGCTTCGCGGCGACGGGCGCGCTCTCGCTCTTCGTCACGTGGGCCTTGATCCCGCAAAAGGGTCTCCACTACCTGCTGCCGATCCTGCCCCTCTTCGCACTGCTCGCGGGCAATGCGCTCGTTCGGGCGGCGCGGCGCACATGAGTCGTCGGCGCATCGTGAGCTTCGCGCTGTTCGCCGCGCTGGCGGCCGGGCTCTTCGTGCGCCTCGATCGCAGCGCGATGTGGCGCTCGTCGGAGAAGCGCTGCTTCGCGGTCGTCGCCGAGATGGTGCGCTCGGGCGACTGGCTGGTGCCGCGCTTCGACGGCGCTCTGCGACTTCAGAAGCCGCCGCTCTTCTACTGGGCAGGTGCCGCTGCCGCGAAGCTCGCCGGCGGACACAGTCTCTGGACGCTGCGCAGTGTCTCGGCCGTCATGGCCCTCGCGCTCGCGGCAAGCGTGTTCGCCGTGGGCTGCTCGCTCGGTGACTCCCGGACGGGACTGCTGTGCACGGCCATGCTGGCCGCGATGGGGCTCTTCTACGAGCGAGGTCGAACCGGCGACGCCGAGATGCTCCTGGCGCTGCTCGTGTTCAACGCGCTCGCGGTCTTCGAGTGTCTCTGGCGCACGCGGGACGCGCGCCTGCTGCCCGCGCTCGCGGCTCTCATCGGGCTCGGCTTCCTGACCAAGGCGACCGCCGCTCTGCTCGGTATCCTCGCGCCGATCGTCGTGTGGCTCGTGATTCACGACCGGGTTCGGCTCGCGCTGCGTCCGGTCGTGCTCGCCTGGGGCCTGGTCGCGGCGGCGATCGGGCTCTCGTGGTACGCGGCGATCCTCGCGCGCGTGCCTGACTCGCGCGCGCTGCTCAGCGAGCTCTTGGTGTCACCGTTCGGTGTACAGGTGGGAAGGGACGCGCGGCACCTGCACGAGCTCTGGTACTACTGGCCGCGCTTCCCGATGGTCACGGCGCCGGCCGGACTGCTCTTGCCGTGGCTCGCCTACGAAGGCTGGAAGCAGCACTTCTGGCGGGACGACCCGCGGCTCCAGTTCTTCGCGACGAGCTTTGCGACGCTGCTGCTCGCGTGGACGTTCATCCCGCAGAAGCAGATGCACTATCTGCTTCCGCTCCTGCCGCTACTGGCGGTGGTCGCCGGGCGCGTGCTCGAGCAGCGCTTCTTCGCCGCGCGCGCCTAAGCCCAGAGCCGCACGATCTTCTCGCAGCGCTCGATGCGCCCGGCGTCGCCCTCGATCACACGGCGCGCCTGCGCCTCGAGCTCGAGCATCTTGACGTGGATCCAACGCGCGGCGAGCTCGATGCGCTCGGGCGCGTGGTCGGCCTGGCGCAGGAGCTCCGACGCGACGATCACCGCGATCACCATCTCCGCGACCGCGCGCGCCGAGAGCAGCGCGTAGCCGAAGTCACTGAGCAGCGCGTGCGACGAGGCCTCGATGCGCTCGATGCCCGCGACCACGCGCGCCGCGAACGGCGCTAGCACCGGCGAGGCGAGCGCACCGAGCTCCTTGCGCAGCTCCTCGAACACGATGCCGAGCGCACCTTTGCCGATCTCCTTCAGCGCGAAGCTGACTTGGATTTCGCTCGTGCCCTCGTAAATCGTGGTGACGATGCCGTCGAGGTGCAGCTTGCCGACAGCGCTCTCCGCCATGAAGCCGATGCCGCCGTGTACTTGGATCGCCGCGCGCGTGATCTCGTCGCAGCTCTCGGTCGCGAGAAACTTGGCGAGCGGCGTGAACAGCCGGATCTGGATCTGATTGCGCTCGAGCACCCGCTCCAGCTCCACGCGCTCGCTGGCGCTCGCCGCCTTCTCGCGCTCGAGCGTCGCGCGCAGCGCGTTCGAGTGATCGATCAAGGTCGACACGCGGTACAAGAGCGCGCGGCTGCCCTCGAGCGCGACGATCATGCGAGAAAGCATGTTTTTCATCAGCGGCTGATCACCGATCGGCATGCCGAACTGCTTGCGCTCGCGCGAGTAGCGCACCGCTTCCTCGACCGCGGCCTCGGCGATGCCGACGCCCTGCGCCGCGACGCCGAGGCGCGCGTTGTTCATCAGGTCGAGCATCGCCTTGAAGCCGTCGCCTTTGGTGCCGATGCGCCACGCTTCAGCGCGCTCGAGGCGAATCACCGCCGTCGGCGAGCCGTGCAATCCGAGCTTGTGCTCGAGCCGCTCGACGCGGACGCGGTTCTTCGTGCCGTCGGGCAACACGCGCGGGCAGATGAACAGCGACAGGCCCTTGGTTGTGCCCTTCGAGTGCTCGAACGTCTCGGCGTCGCGCGCGAGCACGAGGTGAATCTCGGCGCCGCCGTTGGTGATGAAGATCTTCTGACCGTCGAGGAAGCAGCGGCCGTTCTCCTCGACCGCGCGCGTCGTGATGCCGCCGAGGTCCGAGCCGGCCTGCGGCTCCGTGAGATCCATCGCGCCCTGCACTTCGCCCGAGACGAAGCGCGGCAGATAGCGCGCCTGCAGATCTTCCGGCGCGTACTTCTGGATGTCCTCGGCGACGCCGGCCTGCAGTCCGATCACCGTCATGAGCGCCGCGTCCGCGCGCGCAACCATCTGGATGAGAACGTTCGCGATGAACGACGGCAGCTCGAAGCCGCCGAAGCGCTCTTTCACGCCGACGCTGACCAGGCCTGCTTCGCGCAGGGCCTCGTAGCCGTGGCGCACGTGGTCGGGCTGGATGACCTCGCCGTTCTCCAGCCGTGCGGGCTCGAACCAACCCGCGCGCGCTTCAGGCTCGAGCTTGGTGCAGATCTCGGCGCAGGTCTCGAGCAGGGAGCGGAGCGCGCCGCGCTCCGCCGCGACGTCCGCGCCGTCACCCTTCCGGCGCGTGAAGAAGTCGTCCCAGTCGACCAGCTTCTCGAGGTAGAGCAGGACCGAGTCGTGGAGGTAGGCGGGCATATGACCTCACCAAAGTTGTGGCTATGATCGCCGGGCTCCCCGCCGGAGGTTAGCGCATGTACGTCGGTCGGATCGTCGCTGTCGGGCGCACGCGAGCGGGCGCGAACGCGGCGCTGTACCGAGTGTCGTCGCGCTCGTTCCCGAACCGCATGGCCGTCGAGGTCGAGGGGCGACTCGCGGTCGTGCCGCGGCCGGGTCACGAAGGCGACCTGCACAAGAATCCGTACATCGCGTACAACTGCGTGCGGGTCGCGGGCGAGTTCGCGGTCGCGACCAACGGCAGTCAGACGGATCCGATCGCGGAGAAGCTCGCCCTCGGCGTTCCGCCGCGCGACGCGCTGGCGAGTGTGTTGCTGGCGCTCGACTACGAGAAGGACGCGCTGCAGACACCGCGCATCGCGGGCATCGTGCATTGCTTTGGCGACGTCGCTTGGCTCGCGATCGTGCGCCACGACGCGCTCGTGGTGAAGGCGGTTCCGCTCGAGGCTGGGCGCGCCTGGTACGTGGCGACTTACGAGCACGACGACGTGCGCGACACGCAGTGCGTGGACTTCGACGCCGCGGACGCGGAGGCGTGCGCGCGCTTCGCGGTCGACGGCGGCGCGTTCGGGGAGCTCGAGAAGCCTGTGACTGCGGCGGCGGCGCTCGCGTCGAGCCGCGGCTTCCGACTGGGCACGTTTCTCGTCAATCCGTCGTAGGAGCGCGCCGATGAGGATGCAGATGCGTCCTCGCGATCCGGCCGTGCGGCGACGATGAGCGGCTGGCGCGGCGCGCTCGCGGTGTATCGGAACCCGCGCCAGCTGGCGATCCTGGCGATGGGCTTCGCCAGCGGTCTGCCGCTGGCGCTCACTGGACAGACCCTCCAGATCTGGCTCACCGAGTCACAGGTGTCACTGACCGACATCGGGCTCTTTGCGCTGGTCGGCTTCGCGTACAGCGTGAAGTTCCTCTGGTCGCCGATCCTCGATCGCGTTCCACTGCCCTGGCTCGGCGCGCGATTGGGGCAGCGCCGTTCCTGGCTCATCGTCATCGGCGGGCTTCTCGCGGCCGCAATCGTCGGACTCGGACAAACGGACCCGGTCGCCGCCCCGTGGCATACCGCGCTCTTTGCCGCGCTCGTCGCGTTCCTCTCGGCGAGCCAAGACATCGTGATCGACGCGTATCGCATCGAGCTGCTCACCAAGGAGGAACAGGCTGCGGGCGCCGCCTCCACACAGAACGGCTACCGCATCGGCATCATCGCTTCGGGCGCCGGAGCGCTGGCGCTGGCGAGCGCGTTCGGTTGGCCGCGAACGTATCTCGTCATGGCGTCACTGATCGGTGTCGGGGTCGTCGCGGCGTTTCTATCTCCGGAGCCGGCGCACCCGACAGTGCGGGGCTCGTTTCTCCGCACCGCCGTCGTGCAGCCGTTCAGCGAGTTCGCCTCGCGTCCGCGCTGGCTGCTGATCCTGGTGTTCATCGTGCTGTACCGGCTCGGCGACGCGCTCGCGGGCGGAATGGCCAACCCGTTCTACGTGAAGATCGGGTTCACGAAGCTCGAGATCGCAAGTGTCGCCAAGGTCCTGGGTGTGTTCGCGTCGATGGTCGGCATCGCGGCCGGCGGCGCGTTCGCGTACCGACTCGGGGTCGCGCGCGCGCTCGTCGCCGCCGGATTGATTCACGCGTCCGGGAATCTCGCATTCATCTTCCAGGCGTACGCGGGTCACGACGTCCGGGTGCTCGGGATGACGATCTTCGTCGAGAACTTCACGGGCGGCCTCGTGTCGGCGGCGTTCGTCGGATACCTGTCGACCCTCTGCCACCCCGCGTTCACCGCGACTCAGTTCGCGCTGTTCACGTCGCTGACCGCGGTCGGGCGCACGCTCTTTGCTTCGGGGGCGGGCTGGCTCGCGGAGCAGCTCGGCTGGCCGCTGTTCTTCGCAGCGAGCGCGGTGGCGGCGCTGCCCGGAATAGCGCTCGCGATCGCACTCACCGGCGACGGGGGTGGCCTTCAGCTCCTTCGGCGCAGCAGCCCGAACGCGCCGAAGTTGCCCTCGAGCTCGTAGTGCTTGAAGAGAACAGCGCGATGGCGCGGCGGTCGTCCCTTGCAGGGCGGCGTCTGCGCGACGTGCAGGCACGGCGAGCAGATCGGCGGCCGGCAGTGAACCTCCTCAGTGTAGCCCTCGATGGGCCCGAGCAGGGGGGCGAAGTCGGCGCCGAAGACCTCGCCTCGGGCAACGCGATCTCCGAGTGACACGAAAATGCGTCGCTCACGTGGTCTTCCGGCGCAGGAGTGACACCCAGTAGGGCGAGCGCGGCGTGTAGCTGCGCGCCGCGTCGCCGAAGACGTACCTCGTCTCGCTGGAGGAGAGGATATCGGCGACGCAGACCGTCTCGTACTCCGTCGTCGAGACCTCGGCGAACCAGTCGACGAGCGCGCGCGGCGACTCGGGCCGCCCGAGCCACGACATCGGCACGTTCACGAACACGAGCATCTCGGGCCGCGCCGCCCGCAGCTCGGCGATCATCTCCTCCTGCATGGCTTGGGCGTACGGCTGCGGCTCCATCAGCGCATAGGTGTAGACGTAGCCGGTCGCGGCGCGACGGCCGGAGTAGAAGTAGAGCTCGGGCTCGGAGCCGATCACCCCGATGCGCGCGTCGAGCGCAGTGCGCGCCGCGATCTCGCGCGCCAGGACGACCGCCTCGGGAAACGGGTTCGGGCCGTAGACAGCGCGACTCAGCTCGTTCCGCCCGGCGCGCAACAAGAGAGGTGCCTCTACACCGATTGGTGTCAGTAGTCCTGCGACCGCGAGGCTGGTGCAGGCGAGCGCCCGGGCTCGGGGCGTGCGAGGCGCGAGCGCGTGCGCCGCTGCCCCGGCCAGGAGCGCGAGCGCCGGCAGCAGCAGCACGAAGTACTGCGGACGATAGTAGAAGCCGAGGCTCGCGGCCGCGCATCCCGCCGCGAGCAAGCCCAGCAAGAACGGCGCGCGCGCGCGCACCTCGGGGCTCCAGAGCGGCGCCGCGAGCCCGACCGCCGCGGCGACCCACCACACCGCTTGCGCCCGCAGCAGGATCGGCAACCGGGCTGCCAGCTCCGAGACACCCTGGCCGAGCGACAGCTGCGCGCCGTACCAACTTGCATAGGTGACGGTCCAGAACCAGAAGCGCCCGAACACTCCCGCGTGCAGCAGCGCGAGCGCGACCGCGGCAGGCAGGAGCAGGGCCGCCGCTGCGAGCGACGCGAGTCGCCGTAGTGACTGCGCCGGCGCGCGCGCCCAGGTGCTGCGCTCCTGCCACGCCGCCCAAGCCGCCCCGAACAGCGCGAGGGGCGCCGCATTCTGCTTCACCAGAACCGCCGCGCCGAACAGAAGACCCGCACCCGCGAGCGCCGCCGCGCTGCGCGCCTCGAGCGCTAGCATGAGTCCGCCGAGCGCGAACGCCAGCGCGAACGGCTCTGCGTGCGACCAGAGACCGAGCACGGCCGTCGAGAGACTCATCGCCGCATACGCGGATCCGGCGACGACGGCCGCGCCGTCGCCGAACAGTCGCCGCGCGAGAAACGCGCAGGCCAACGCGTTCCACGTGTTCGCGACGAGCAGGCCGGCGTGAATCGCCGAGACACTCGCTCCCCCTACACCGACCAGGATCGCATACACAGCGTAGATCCCCGGCAGCTTCATGTTCCAGGCCTCGGCCCACGGCGCAATGCCGTGCAGCAGCAGGCTGCCGATGTAGGCGTACTCGCCCTCGTCGCGCTCGAGCGGAACGTCGAGCACACGCACGCGAATCGCGGCGATCGCGAGCAGCACCAGCGCGAGCGCGGCCCACGGTAGCCGACGCGAGAAGCGGTCGACCGGCTCGCGCATGCGAGGAGCATCGACGCCAGACGTCGGAAATTCAAGCGAGCCGTAGATTCAGCGGGACCGGAGCGCTTCCATCTCCTCGAGCGTGCGCGGCCAGTCGGCCTTGAGCAGGCGCGAGAGCGCGCGGTCCGCGAGCAGGCGCCCGCCGGTCTGACACTGCGCGCAGTAGTTCGTCTCGTTCTCGGCATACACGATTCTCTGTACGGGCGCGCCGCAGTCGGGGCAGGGCTCTCGGTAGCGACCGTGCACGGCCATCTCGGGCCGGAACGCGGTCACTCCCTCGGGGAACCCGTCGCCGGCTTGCGCACGCAGCCGGTCGAGCCACTCGCGCAGCACGACCTGGGTCGCCGTAAAGAGCCGCTCGATCTCCGCGTCGCCGAGCTTCGAGGTCATCGCGATCGGCGAGAGTCGCGCGCGGTGCAGAATCTCGTCGGAGTACGCATTGCCGATGCCCGAGATCAGGTGCGGATCGGTGAGTGAGCGCTTCAGCGTGTGATTCGCGGAGCGGAGCGCGCGCGCGAAGCTCGCGACGTCGGTCTCGAGCGGCTCGATGCCGCCCGGGTCGTGCACCGCGAGCGCCGCCGCGCCGCGCAGCACGTGCAGCGACGCGCGCCGCTTCGAGCCCGCCTCGGTCAGCGTGAGGAGCCCGGTCGAGAAACGCAAGCTGACGAGCGGCTTGCGACCCGGCGGCTTCTGGCTGGGCGCCGCCCAGTGAAGGCGGCCCGCGATCATCAGATGGATCACGAGCCAGAGATCGCCGTCGAAGCCGAGCGCGATTCGCTTTCCGACGCGGTGCAGCTCGCCGACCGTTCGGCCCTCGAGCTCGGCCGGCTTCGGATCGACGGAGCGCAGGATGAACGGCTGCGCGATCTGCAGCGCCTCGAGGCGCGCGCCGCGGATGCGGCGCGCGAGCGCTTCGAGATAGATCTCGACATCGGGGAGCTCGGGCATCGCCCGAGGGTCACACCGCGAGCGCCCGCGCTGCAACCCGAGCGCTGCGTGTCGCTCGCGGGCTGCAGCGGCGCGGTGCAGCACGCCTCGCGGGGCCGGCGCCGTCGAGGCACGGCGCTTGCTCCGTGGTCGTGCAGGAGGATTCAGCGTGATTCCCGACGAACGCTTCGACTTTCCCATCGAGCGGCGCGAGCGCGCGCCGAGCCCCGGCCTCGCCGCCGTGCTCTCTGTGTTCGTTCCCGGTCTCGGTCACGTTTACGCGGGCCGGCTCGGTGCGGGGCTCGCGTGGTTCTTGGCCACGATGTTCGGTTACTGGGCGATCCTCGTGCCCGGCTTCCCGATTCACCTCGCGAGCATTTGGTTCGCGTACGAAGCGGCCAGGCGCTTCCGCGCCTACTAGCGATGCCCGAGCTCGAACGCGCGCTGCTCGCGGTCATCGCCACGCGCGCCGGGCGCAGCGAGCTCGAGTTCGAGCGTCGACCCGAGTCACTCGGCGGCGGTTACTGGGCCGAGATCTCCGCGTTCTCGCTCGCCGCCGCTCCGCGCGGCTTCGCGGGCGAGCTGATCCTGCGGCGCATGCCGAGCTCGCCGCGTACGCGGATCGAGATGGCGGTGCACACCGCGGCCGCCGAGCTCGGCTTTCCGACGCCGCGCGTGCGCGCGTTCGGCGGCGCGAACGAGGCACTCGCGCGCGCTTTCCTGATCATGGACCGCGCCGACGGCACGACGCTCGCGGAAGTGAGTCGCGCGAGCGAGCGCCTGCGCCGCGTCCGCGTGCTGCCGCGGCTGCTCGCCGAGGCGCAGGTTCGCCTGCATGCGCTGCCCCTCGAGCCGCTCGTCGAGAGACTCGCGAAGCACGGGCTCGCGCCCGCCGACCTGTCGGTCGCCACGCTCCTCGGCGATCTCGGTGCGCAGACCCGCGCGCTCGGGATCCGTGAGCTCAGCGAGGCGCACGACTGGCTCGCGCGCACGCGGCCGAGCGAGCGACGCCTCGCGCTGTGTCACTGCGACGTCCACCCGAACAACCTGATCGTCGCCGCGGACGGGACGTGGACGTTGATCGACTGGACCAACGCACGGCTCGCCGAGCCCGAGCTCGACGTGGCGTTCAGCGCGGAGCTGCTCGAGCTCGCGCCACTCGACGTACCGCGCGCGCTGCGCCGAGCGGTTCGGTTCTGGCTTCGGCGTGCGTCGGCGAGCTTTCAGGCGTTCTACCGCGCGGGCGCGCCGCTCGATGCGACGCGGATCGCGTGGTACCAGGCGCTTTATCGACTCCAGCTTTTGGTGCGCGTCGAGGCGGCGCGCGCAGCGCTGCCCGATGCGCCGCCGTTCCCGAGCGCGCATCCGTGGCGGCTCGTCGAACCGTTCGCCGCCGCCCGACTGCGCGCCGCGATGCCGCGCTAGTCACGCGCTTGTAGCGTGAACTGAAGCTCGAGCGCGCCGAGATGGAAGCGGTCGCCGTCCTTCAGCTCGAGAGAGCCCGGCGCCTCGCTGTCGAGGCCGGCCGCCCTGAGCACGAAGCCGGTCTCGCGGAATTCGACGAGCGCGTGGCGCGTGCGCAGTGAAGCGTCATCGAGTGCGAGATCCACTCCGGGTCCGCGCCCGACCGCCGTGCGCGGCTGGTCGAGCCGGTATTCCATGCCACGCGCTTCGCCGCTGAGAATCACGAGCGCGGGGCGGAAGCGGCTGAGGAAGTCGGAGAGGGCCTGGGATGCGGTCGCCGGTTTCATTGATCCTCGTTAGAGGGGGGAAGAACCGTACTTCTTCTAAAAGCGGTCCGCCGCAGCCAGGCTTGAGCCTGTAGTGAACCAGGCCCGATCATCTGGCGAAAATCAGGCTACTCGCCCGGGATCCTCGCGCGGAAGCCACAAACCGTGTAGCCCGTAGGGAACGCGCTGCGGAAGCAGCACGCGCGCGAGCGGCGGAGCCTCCATACGGCGCGCGTCGGCGACGATCAGCTCGCTCTGACCCTCGGCTTCGTCGTGCACGAACGCGAGCAGCCAGCCGTCGTCCTCGTCGCGTGCGCCCGGGCGCGGTACGAAGACGCCCTCGCCGCCGTTCCGGTTCGCGCCGAACGGGTGGAGCTTCGACTCACAGCCGTTCTCGAAGTCGTACTTCAACAGGCCGTCCGCCAGCGGCAGGCGCACGTCGCTTCGAAAGCGCGACGCGAACGCGTAGCGCGCGCGGCGGCCGACGCGCCCGGGATGAATGCTCGGCAGCTCCGCGTTCTGATCGTCGAGCTGTTCCTCGCGCACCGAGCCGTTGCGCGGGTCGATGCGCCAGCGCCACAGTCGCGACGTCTGTGGCGGAGCGCTGCCCGGCTCGATCTCGGCGGCGAGATCGAGCGACGCGCGGTGGAAGACGTCGAGCACGATCTGCTCACCGTCATCGCACGCGTTGACGACGTGGTAGACGAAGCAGGGCGCGATCGGAAACCAGCGCACGTTCGCGCCAGATGCACGCCGCGGGAGAATTCCGAGGTGCGAGCCGCGCTCGGGCTGAAAGCGCGCGATCGGCTCGCCCCGCAACCAGCGCCGCACGTCGAAGGTGTACGGGTGATTCATGAACACTGCCCAGCGCTCGGTGATCGCGAAGTCGTGCATCAGCACGCCGACCGGCAGCTCGACCGCAGTCGTGTGCACGAGCGCGCCGTCCGCCGCGATGACCGTATACTGCAAGTGCGGCTTCGCGATCGGGCTGTAGCCAAAGGCGAACATCTCGCCGGTCGCGGGGTCGATCTTTGGGTGCGGCGCGAGCGCGTGTCGGAGCCTGCGCCCAAACGTCCAGACGCCAAGTGTCTCGAGCGCGGGGAGACCGATCTCGTACGGCTCGCCTTGCTCGTACAGCGCGAGCAACCGATTCGCGTGCCAGACGAGTGACGTGTTCGCGGTGTTCTTGATCGCGCCCTCGGGGTTGTCGAACTGCTGGCGCTCGAGGATCCCGGTCCAGAGCGCGCGACCGCGCTTGCGCTCGAGCTCGAAGGCGCGCGTCCGAATCGCGCGGTTGCGATAGCTCGCGCGGCCGCCCTCGATGCGTACCGCGTGCAGCATGCCGTCGCCGTCGAACCAGTGATGGCGGCCGAGCGGCGGGAATTGCGGGTTGGGCCCGTTGCGGACGTAGAGACCGTCGAGCTCGCGCGGCAGCTCGCCCAGCACGATCAGGTCGTCGGCGACGAGCTCGCGTTCGACCGGAGCGAAGTTCCCCTCCAGGAACGGGCTCTTCGGCATGCGCGCGATTCTAGCGCGAAGTCAGCGAAGTCAGTCAGTCGCGCGCGTCGAGCCGTGCGCTCTGCTGCGCGCCGTCGATCGTGAAGAGAGTGAGCCGACTTCGCTTCGGGTCGAGCTCGACCCGACACGCAAGCGCCGCTCGGGGGAGCGCGCTCGCGTCGCCAACTTCGAGCTTCCCCGCGGCGAACTCGAGCACGCGCGCTTGTCCCCGAGCGTCGGCGACGACCAACGTTCCGGTTCCGCCGGCGTAGGCCGCGCGGCGCCGCACGTGGTCGACGCCGGCCTCGAGATCGCGCGCGCGGAACAGCAGCTCCTGCGCGTGAAAGCGCAGCGAGAGCTCGTCGCGCGAGACGTCGCGCGTCGCGATCACGGCGATCCCCTCGCTGTTCACGCCGCAGAGACAACCCGCCAGCGGCGCGAGCGTCAGCTCGGCGCTCGCGAAGCCGCCGGCGTCGGGAACGCTCCGGCGAAGGATCACGAGTGACTCGAGCTCGCGCGGCAGGTCGAAGATCCCCGCAAGAAGCGCGCCGTTGAAGAACGCCGCGCCAGCCACGCGCATCTGCGCTTCGGCGAAGAGCAGCAGTGACTCGGACGAGCGCGCAGCGTGCGCCATGCCCTCGATGCGCTCACGCTGCCAGGGCAGCTGTGTCTCGAGCGCGCGCGCGCTCGTCGCGCGCACGCGCCGTTGGAGCGCTCGGCGCGCCAACCACGGAAGCGCTGCGCGTAGCCGGGCGACTTCGCCGCCAATCACTTCCGCGAGAGTCGCACCCTGCGCGCGCCCCTGTTCGACCGGCGCGCCGCCAGCCTGCACGATCGGGTTCATCGCGCCGGCGGCGGCGCGATCTGCAGCACCTCGTTCGCCGAGCCGGTGCGATAGCCGTCGACGTCGAGCGCGACCCAGCGGAAGCCCGTGTCGTGCATGGCGCGCGAGATCGCGCGCAGCGCGTCGGGCGCGAACGCGCGCGGCATCTCCTCGCGGGCAAGCTCCACGCGCGCGAGATCACCGTGATGCCGCACGCGCAGCTGGCGATAGCCGAGCGCGCGCAGCGCGTCCTCGGCTCGGTCGATCTGCGCGAGCTTCTCCGGAGTCACTTCCATTCCGTACGGCACGCGCGACGAGAGACACGCCGACGCGGGCAGCTCGGCGGTCTCCAGCCCAGCGGCGGCGGACAACGCGCGGATCTCGAGCTTCCCGAGACCGACGTCGAGCAGCGGCGAGAGCACGCGGTGCTCTTCCGCCGCGCGGTGACCCGGCCGGAAGTCGCCCGTGTCGTCGCGGTTGATTCCGTAGGCGACCGCGCTGAAGCCGCGCTGGGCGCGCAGCTGCTCGAGCAGATCGAAGAGCTCCGTCTTGCAGAAGTAACAGCGGTCGGGCGCGTTGCGCGCATATTCGGCGCGCTCGTGCTCGTGTGAGTCGATCCACTCGTGTCGAAAGCCGATCTCGCGCGCCACGCGCTCCGCCATCTCGCGGTGACTTCGCGGATAGGACGGCGAGACGGCCGTGACTGCCAGCGCGCGCGCGCCGAGCGCGCGATGCGCGGCCCAGGCGAGGTACGCTGAGTCGACGCCGCCCGAGTACGCGACGACGACAGAAGCGCACGCCGCGAGCCGCGCCAACAGCGCCGCTTCCTTGGCGCGCGCGTCGTCGCTGGCGCGCGAGTCGTGTGTGAGCATCGGCACGCGGTCAGGGTACGGACGCTCTCGTTCGCGTGTCAATGACAGCTGCCGGTGAGCCGCTATCCTCGCCAGCCATGTCGAAGCTGCGGGTCGGAATCGTGTTCGGCGGTCGTTCGACGGAGCACGAGGTCTCCGTTGCCTCGGCCGCCGCGATTCTGCACGCGCTCGACCCGTCGCGCTACAGCCCGGTGCTGATCGGTGTAGCCCACGATGGCGCGTGGCACGTGGCCGAGGCCGACTCGCAGCTGGCGCCCGACGCGGTGATCGGCAGCGCGAAGGCGCGCAGCAGCTTCGCGGGGCTGCGCGCGGGGCTCGAGCTGCTGCGTCGCGACGACGCGTGCCCTGCGCTCGCGGAGCCGCTCGACGTCGTCTTTCCGATCATTCACGGGCGCGGTGGCGAGGACGGCTCGCTTCAGGGCGTGCTCGAGCTCGCTGGCGTTCCCTATGTCGGCTGCGGTGTGCTCGCGACCGCGCTGTGCATGGACAAGGCTCTGACCAAGGCCGTGCTGCGCGACGCGGGCGTGCCCGTCGTGCCCTGCCGCGAGATCTCGCGCCACAACGCGCTGCTCTCGACGTCGACCTTCGAGGACATGATCGAGGAGGTATTTCCCTACCCGCTGTTCGTGAAGCCGACGAACACCGGATCGTCGGTCGGCGTGCAGAAGGTGCGCACGCGCGCGCACCTGCACCACGCGATCAAGGAAGCCGCACGCTACGACCACGACGTGCTCGTCGAGCCCGGCGTCGAGGCGCGCGAGATCGAGTGCGCCGTGCTCGGCGGCCACGCAGCGCAGGCGTCGCAGCTCGGCGAGGTCCGCTACACCGCCGAGTTCTACGACTACGAGGCGAAATACGCGAGCGCGGGGACGCAGCTGCTGATCCCCGCCGACGTGACTCCCGCGCAGACCGAGGAGATGCGCGCTCACTCTCTCGCCGCGTTCCGCGCGCTCAAGTGCTGGGGCATGGCCCGCGTCGACTTCTTCGTCGAGAAGCGCACGGGTCGGGTTCTCCTGAACGAGCTGAATACGCTGCCCGGCTTCACTGACGCGAGCATGTACCCGAAGCTCTGGGAAGCGTCGGGCATCGGGCTGCCGGAGCTCGCCGATCGCCTGATCGAGCTGGCGCTCGAGCGCCAGCGCGAGACCGCGTCGCTCGAGATCCGCTTCAGCAAGTGAGTCGCAGCGATCCTAAGGCGGAGGCTAGGACGCGAAGAAGTGAATCAGCTCGGGCTCCATCGCGGCAGCGTCGGCGTAGCCGAGCTCGATCAGCTCCGCGGCATACTCGCCGTCGAACAATAGATAGCTCATCAGGTCGGCCTCGTTCTCGGGCGAGCCGCGCGTGAGCGCGGCGAACGCGAGCTGGCCCAGGAGCGTGCGCTGCGGCTGCGCTCGCGCGCGCGCGACGTGGCGCGCCGCGATCCCGCCGATGTCTCGACTCGGCCGGATCAAGCAGTCCTCGACGACGCGAAAGCCGAGGCCGCGCTCCTTCTTCACCTGAACGTTGACGCGCTCGAGATACTCGTCGCCGTACAGCTCGAGCCCCGCGCGCAGGATGCGATTCACGACGCGCATCTGCCCGAGGTCGTACTCGAGGCGGTCGATCAGCAACGCGTCGAGGACCTTGCCGAACAGGAAGCCCGCCGAATGCATGCGGTCGATGCGCTCGGCGGCGAGAGGATCGTCGAGCGACGGCGGGCGCCCGTGGCGCAGACCGACCACGAGCACGCGGTTCGAGCCGAGGCGCAGCGCAGGCGCCAGCGGCGTCTGTTGGCGCAGGCTGCCATCGCAGTAGAACGTGTCGCCGATGCGCACCGTCGGAAATAGGAAGGGAATCGCCGCCGACGCGAGCGCGTGCTCCGGCCCCATGCGCGCGGGCTTCGCGACGTGCAACACGTCGTTCGTCCACGTCGGCACTTCGCGGTCCCGGTGATCCACGAACGTGACCGTGCGGCCCGTGGCGACCTCGGTCGCGCTGACGCAGACCGCGGAGAAGAGACCCGCGCGCCGGTTGCGCCGCAGCCGCCTCCAGGGGATGCCCTCGACGACCAGCCGCTCGAGGGGCGCCGTGTTCAAAAGCCCGTGAATGCGCGACTTGCCCGCAGCGCCGCCGATCGAGTTGCCAGTCACGAAGCCGAGCAGTGACTTCGAAAAGCTCCAGGCATCGCCTATACCGAACTGATACACGCGCGAGAAGGACATGTTGCGCCAGACTTCGACGAGGTTGCGCACGCCCGCCTCGGGATCGTCGGCGAGCGCGGCGAGATAGCAGCTGTGCACCGCACCGACGCTGGTGCCGGAGTACACGTCGAAGCGCGGCTGATAGCCGAGGCGCTTCGGCAGGTCTCCGAAGACGAAGCGCAGGACGCCGGCCTCGTACGCGCCACGCGCGCCGCCGCCCGACAGTACGACCGCGCGCCGAATGCCGTCGCGGCGCGGCTCGAGTGGCAACGCAGTGTCTGGGCTCGTGCCGTCCACTCTTTACAAGGTCGGCAACGGAGCGCGAGACACTGAGGACGTGCGCGAAATAGAAAACCCGGGCCGGAACCTCGCACTGCGCGAGGGGAGGGGTTTCCGGCCCGGGCACTCCCATGCCCGGAGCAACAAGCTCCGGACACACTCGTGGCGGAGCAAGCGACATGCCAAGCGCGGTCGCGCGCGCAGCTTTGCGGTGAGCGTGCAGGCGCGTCGTCGAAAGACGACACCGCGAGGCCCAGTGATCCCGCACACCAACGCGCAAGCGAACGATGAGGGGTGCGCAACACGACGCCGATTTGCGGCCCTCGGTGACGCGTTGCGGCCGCGCGCACGCGTTCAGTTAGAATCGGCCAAGGCGCCCAAGGCGCGAGACCCGCGCCGTTCACCCAAGGCGCGAGACCCGCGCCGTTCACCCGAGGCGCGAGACCCGCGCCGTTCACCCGAGGCGCGAGACCCGCGCCGTTCACCCAAGGCGCGAGACCCGCGCCGTTCACCCAAGGCGCGAGACCCGCGCCGTTCACCCGAGGCGCGAGACCCGCGCCGTTCACCCG